>JABFST010000489.1 GCA_013140465.1 Methylococcaceae bacterium | reverse complement strand
CCACGATTTGCGCGACTTCATCAAACAGCTGGAAAAACAAGGCGAGCTAAAACGCATCACGATTCCTATCGACCCCTATTTGGAAATGACCGAAATTTGTGACCGCACCCTCAAACAAAAAGGCCCTGCACTGTTGTTTGAAAATCCCACCGGTTACAACATCCCAGTGCTGGCGAATCTGTTCGGCACGCCGCGCCGCGTGGCGATGGGCATGGGCGCAGAATCGATCACCGAACTGCGCGGCATAGGCGAATTATTGGCGACCCTAAAAGAACCCGAGCCGCCCAAAGGCATGAAAGACGCGTGGGAGAAATTTCCGCTGTACAAACAAGTGCTGAACATGGCCCCTAAATTAGTGTCATCACCGCCGTGCCAAGAAGTCGTGCGGGTCGGCGACGAAGTGGATTTAAGCGTGTTCCCTATCCAAACCTGCTGGCCCGACGATGCCGCGCCGCTGATAACCTGGCCTTTAGTCATCACCAAAGGCCCAAACAAACATCGGCAAAATTTAGGCATTTATCGCCAGCAAGTCATCGGCAAAAACAAAGTCATCATGCGCTGGCTGGCGCATCGCGGCGGTGCGCTGGATTTTCGGGATTGGCAACAAGCCCATCCGGGCAAACCGTTTCCGGTCGCCGTGGCCTTAGGCGCCGATCCTGCCACGATCTTGGCGGCAGTCACGCCCGTACCCGACACCTTATCAGAATACGCATTTGCGGGCTTATTGCGTGGCAGTAAAACCGAAGTTGCCACTTGCCTAAGCCATGATTTACAAGTGCCCGCCAGTGCCGAAATTGTCTTAGAAGGCTTTATTTACCCCGGCGAAACCGCCGCCGAAGGGCCGTTTGGCGACCACACGGGTTATTACAACGAAGTTGATGAATTCCCCGTGTTCACCATAGAACGCATCACCCAACGCGCCGCGCCGATCTACCACAGCACCTTTACGGGCCGTCCGCCCGACGAACCCGCCGTCTTGGGCGTGGCCTTAAATGAAGTGTTCATCCCCATCTTACAAAAACAATTCCCCGAAATTATCGACTTTTACCTGCCGCCCGAAGGCTGCTCATACCGCATGGCGGTCATCAGCATGAACAAGCAATACCCGGGCCACGCCAAGCGCGTCATGCTTGGCACTTGGTCGTATCTGCGGCAGTTTATGTACACCAAATTTGTGATAGTGGTGGATGGCGATGTCAATGTCCGCAATTGGGAAGACGTGATTTGGGCCATCACCACGCGCATGGATCCGGCACGGGACTTGACCATCTTAGAAAACACCCCGATAGATTATCTGGATTTTGCCTCGCCCGTCTCCGGCTTGGGTTCAAAAGTAGGTTTTGATGCCACCAACAAATGGCCCGGCGAAACCACCCGCGAATGGGGCAAACCGATAGTGATGTCACCCGAAGTGATTAAGCGGGTGGATGCGTTGTGGGGGGATTTGTTTTAGATAGGGTGGGTTATGGTGATTTCTTATTAGTAGCAGGATAAAGACCTGCTACCCTGGTGCTTAGGGTTGAGAATTGGGTTTGAGTGCTTGTAACAATATTTTACTTGCCAAATGTATTTACAAAGCGTAAATATAAAACATGAAATACATATGGGATGAAAATAAAAACCGTAGCAATATCGATAAGCACGGTATCGATTTTATAGATGCCGTCAGGATTTTTGAAGGCGGAACCTTAGAACAGGAAGACCGACGTTTTGATTACGGCGAAATCCGCATTTATGCCATTGGGCTAATCAATGGACTGGAAATCGTGGTTGTTTATACCGATACAGAAACCGACCAAAGACGCATCATATCCGCGAGAAGGGCAGAACCTCATGAACGAAAAGCCTATTGGCAAAGCCGCGCACAGCACTGAAAGCGGTACAGACTGGGAACGTTTACGCAATTTAAGCGATGCGGGTATTCATGCCGCAGCTATCGCCGACACGGATGCACAACCCACAGATGAAACATTTTGGCAAAATGCCAAACTTGTTATGCCAGAAACCAAAGAAACGGTAACGATTCGGCTGGATAGTGAGGTGTTGAAATGGTTTAAGGCACAGGGCAAAGGTTATCAAACCCGTATGAATGCGGTGTTGTGCGCTTATGTGAAAGCACAAGATAAGCTCAAACAACACAGTGGCTGAGGCTTGCATCTCTCGTTCCCAAGCTCTGCTCTCATCGTTATACACAAGTGTCTCAAAGCCCGTCATTCCGGCATGGATGCCGGACTCGTTAGAGCGCATAGCGAATCCAGTGCCACGGACGGTTGCTTAGCTAAGCTGTAAGTGCTTGATTTAGCATTGCCGTCATAGTGAACATTCACATCCATGTGACTGGATACTGGCATCCATGCCAGTATGACGGTGCTTTTATAACTTGCTCAAACTTGTGTAGATACCTATGCCCGGAATGACTGGCTTTGAGACACTTGTGTATAACGATGAGCGCTCCGCGTGGGAATTCATCTGGCAACGCTCCAGCGTTGCGGGTCAAAAGCCCAAGAAGACGCTGGAGCGTCTACGGAGGCATTCCCACGCAGAGCGTTGGAACGATAAAATACTTGTGTATAACGAAGAGAGCTCTGCTTGGGAATGCCTACCCTCAAGCTCTGCTTGTCTACCTAGCCGTAGGGCGGTTTTGCGTTAGCAACTGTGAAATTATTATGAAAAACACCCTCCAAAACTTACTTTCTTTTTAAGCCATTGATTTTAAATCATTGCGAGAAAGGCTTTCACAGTCTCTAACACAAATCCACGTTACGGGTTTAGGTTAGGTTCTATGCTGGGTTACGCTAACGCCACTCGTCATTTCAAAGGGGGAGAGTTGAGAGGGGATGGATACGTTTTCATAAGTGATAACCTTTGGCATCCTTTTATGCGTTAAATCTAAAATGGGGGAATATTATGTATCGTTTAGGTTGGGTGTTCGCTGCATTGCTGGCAAAAATGGGCATCCCATTATTAATCAAAGTTGAAATTATCCACGATAAAGAAGCCAATGTGTATATTGCCACCAGCTCTGATTTACGGGGTCTGGTGGTAGAAGCCAATACCTTAGATGAATTAGAAAAAGAAGTGTTCGAGTTAGTGCCTGAATTGCTGGCATTAAACAGCCCATCTTTACGCCCCAAAGCCGCCACGCATTTATCGTTTAGCCAACCACCGATTGCGATATGAATGGCTATGAGAAACTGGTTAAAGAGCAGTTGCTTAAACACGGTTATAGGCTAGTCCGTACAGGTAAAGGTTCGCATGAGATTTGGGCATCCGAGCAAGGCACTGCTGTTACTGTCAACCATGATTGTAAATCAAGGTATACAGCCAATAGCATTATGAAAGCGGCAGGTATTGCACATCGTTTTTAATATGGGTAGCCGTAGGGTAGGCTGCTCTTTTTGCTAGCCAATACAACTTGGATTGGAACGGGGGCAATCTAACCTATGGGCAACAGTTGAGGGTTGAATTAGGGCAGATGCGATATTGCAAGGCCTGCCCCCACCCTCAGACAAATAACGCCTGCTGCCGACAGCTAAAACAAACACGAAAGATAAAACTGACTGGCTGCATGGCTGTTATAATTTGCCATCGCCACCCTTTATCTGTTTAGCCGACCGCATGAGCGCCATTGAACTTTGCCCCAACCCACAATGCCTAGCCGAAATCTCATGGGTTGAAGACCGCTGCCTTTCCTGTTTCCAGCCCCTGGCCCCGCCCAACCAACGCCTGGCAAACCGTGACTACGAAACGGATGCCTTACAGCAGCGTTATCAAGCGGCAGTTAAAGACGCAGAGCTTCGGGGGGTAAGCTATGAGCTTGCGGGTTTAGAGCAAGCCATCACCGACCATTCCCTGGCTGCCATTAATTGCAGCGTAAAATTCCTGCATGGTTTTCTTACCGATAATAATCCCTTGTATGCCAATTACCGCCAGCAAACTGAAAGTGCGACCCGCAAAGTTGCTGAGCTGAACAATGACCGCCAACGCGTAGGCACAGAAGGCATCCTGTACGGCTCACTGGCTGCACACATCAGTTATGCGGCGCTGACTGTGGACAAAAAAGGGCTTATTTCCTACGGCAATTGTGTGATGCTGTTAAAAGACCTCACGATGGCTAACAAAGCCACGGTGTTGGATGAAAATTCCTATGATTTTGTCAGGCGGCATAAAATTTTGCCGGGCGATAGGCCACCCGCAGGTTACTGGGCAAGCTGGCACAACCGCCATCGCTTAGCCATTGCTAAACTTGCAGAAAAAGTTAAACTAGGCAGCAAGGATTACGCAGCACTATTGCTCAAATCAAACGGTAACCGTGCTGAAGATGAATTTATCGAAGTGCACATCTACGGCAGCTTTGATAAACAGGCCATCGCCGAATTGGCCTTGCCCGGCAAAGCACCCAAAGCTGCCATAGAACGGGTCTTGCTTGACGGCATCAAAGACTACGCCAACCACCACGCCATCACCTGCACTGACTATGATTGAAGAAGCTCTCATCGTCGCCGAATTGGATACTGCCCTCTATCGGCAACATAATCGCTGGCACGCCGTCCGCAAGGAAAACGGCAAGCTAATCGATTGTGCGCGGGAGTTAACAGCC
>JABFST010000058.1 GCA_013140465.1 Methylococcaceae bacterium | reverse complement strand
GTAGGCTGAGCGGAGTCGAAGCCGGTTTGTTCGCTTCGACTCCGCTCAGCGAACGGCTGTTCCGCTCAGCGAACGGCTGTTCCGCTCAGCGAACGGCTGTTGTGCCCCGGATGCTGAATAGTTACTAGTTTAAAAACAATGTGAGCGTTGAGAAGGTGAATTTCATAATACTTTCTTAGTCTCGTTTGCATGTCCGCAGGGTAAAGTAATTGTGCTGATTTCCGCCGCATACTTACGCCATTTGTTCGCTGCCGGACGTGATACCGTCAGTTTAGAAACAGGTAAGGATTGCGCCAATAAGGCTTGAATGTCCTTGTCTTTATCCAGCTCCAAAAAATGGGCGATGTCCATAAGGGTGGCTTGCGGGTTTTCGACCAAATCGGTGTACGCCACTTGACACCAATCGCTGGTGGGTAGGTTTTGTAGATCGCGGGCAATGGTGTCGTTGCAATAGTGCCACTGGTGTGCAGCAATAGTCACCAACGGCGCACTGTGTAAGGCTTGCCAGCCTTCAGGTAAGAAAAAGCTCCATTGTCGGTGCGCCCAATCGGGCAAGTTTCGGTAGGCGACAAAACGTAAGGAACGCCAGCCTTCCAATAAGCTGCTGATGTTTTCTTCGGGCTGCCGATACAGATAAACAAACAAGGCATCGGGAAATGCGGCTTTTAAAAACGGGATGCGCAAGGCATTCTTTGGGGTTTTTTCTAAAAATCGCAGGCTCTGCGGCTGTTGCTCAGGTGCCAGTTTTAAATAACTTTCGCCTGTGCGTTTACGCAATTGCCGGACAAAACGTTGTTGCAGTTCGGTAACCACCTCAGCGGTCGCCTGCGCTTCTGTCAAGCGGTTGGAGCGGTAGCCTTGGGCAGCAGGGTGCAAGCTGGGGATGTCTTCAATCAGTTCGTGGCTTTCTTCGCCTATCGTCCACACGTCAGGAAATTGCGCCAAGGTTTCAAACAATAAGGTGCTGCCTGCGCGTGGCGCAGAAATGATGAAGATGGGTTTTTCAAAGCGCGGACATTGTTCCTGACTGGGCAATGGCTGCTGGGCGGCGAAAAAATAGCGGCTGAAATGGCGCTTGGGCTTAGCTTGGTTATGGATTTTTAACACCGATTCGATAACACCCATAGCGTGTTGGGCGACGGTATCTAAGTGTGTGGCTTTGCCATTCATCAGCAACGAGAAATCACTGATGACATCTTGGTAACTTAATTCACCCGCCCGATCCTGACCAAAGCGCGCAAACACCGCCGCCCAGGTATCGGCGACAGCAGTTAGTTGCTGTTGTAAGCGTGCCGATACCTCTGCATTCAAACTGCTTTCGGCTAAGGCCGTGGCGATGACTGCCAGCAATTGCACCATCTGGTCTGGTGTCAACACTTCAAACTGATAGGGTTCTATCGTCGGTGTGTCGGCGGACAACAACGCGGGGTGTTTGGCTTTGGTTTCGCAAACCAGATAAATGCCCTCGTCATCGGTAGGATTGACCAAACGTAAGTGGCTATTTCCGGCAACACTCACGACGCCGCTAGGCGGTGCTGTCATGGCGACACCATCTTGGTAAAACTGCATCTCGGCTATCTGCACGATAGGGATGATGAGCAGGTTGCGGATAGCGCGGTGGAACGAGGCTTCGTAGAGTTCAAACTCGCCCTGCGGCACCTTCACCAACTGGCAGCGCGACAACAATCGTTGCTGCATTAATCGTTGCTTGATGTCGGGTAGGGTTTGCAATAATGCTGTTTCAGCCATTTGTCCGGCGAGGGCAAAATCGTCGTTTTGCGAGCCACCTGCGGCAATTAACATCACCGATGCCAAACCTAGTCGTAGTTGCCAAGCATTGTCGTCTATAGGCAAGAGGGGTGCATACTGTTGTGCCGTTTCTTGTATTGAGGGTGTTGTGCCGTGCATTGTTTACACCACCGTCGCTTCAGTGTCTTCGCCGCAAGTGTTGGCGGCTATTATTTCTGCTTCAGTGACAGGTTCAAGGGCATCAATGATGGTGTCTATCGTGGACGCTTCTGCGTCTATGGGATCGGACACCACCAGTTTGGGGTGCATGGCATTATTAACACCAAAGGCCAGACCCGCCAAATTTAAGAACAAGGTTTGTGGCAAACCAAAGCCTAATAAGAACACGCCGCCCACGCCGACGATTGCCGGGGTGAGCATGATCTTGAGGGAATTGTCCATATTGCGCTTAAAGTCTTCGGCAAGATTAAACAAGGTGTCCAAATGGCTGATGCCTTGATCCATTAAGACGATTTGCGCGGTATCGGTGGCAATCGTCGAGGCACCGCTGAGGGAAATGGAGACATGGGATTTTTTTAACGCGATTGAATCATTCACGCCATCGCCGATATAGCAGACAAAACGCCCTTCTGCTTTGAGCTTATCGATTAAATCGGCTTTTTCGGTCGGCAATACCCCCGCAAAATAATGGTCTATGCCCAATTCGTCGGCAAGTTTTTTGGTTGGGATTTCGTGGTCGCCGGAAATGATGTAAGTCGCGCTGATGTTTTTACGCGCTTTTAATTGCGCAATCACTTGTTTGGCTTCGCTACGCACCGTGGGCCACAGCTCAATTGCGCCGATCAATTGCCCACCTACCGCAACCATGACTAAGGAATGGCCTTGTTCGTGGCAATGCGCCAGTTCGGTGTTGATGGCATCGGTGAGGGCGATGTTAGAGAGTTCCATAAACCGCGCACTGCCGACATGCACATCCACCCCGTCCACTTGCACTAACACCTCGTAGCCCAAGTGGCATTGACTATCGCCTATATCGGCTAGGTCCATGCCGCGTTGTTTGGCGCAGTCTAAAATCGCGCGTGCCAAAGGATGTTTTTGCTTGTGTTCGGCGGTAGCGGCAAAACGTAACACGGCGGTTTCGTCATAGCCAGGGCAGCAATGGATTGCGCCGACATGAGGCTGTTCTTCGGTTAAAGTGCCGGTTTTGTCAAAAACAATCGTGTCGATTTGGTTGAGGATTTCCAGCGAACGCCCGTCTTTGATTAATAAGCCGTTTTTTGCCGCCAGATTGAGGTAATTCAATACCGTCAACGGCGCGATAATCATAATTTTGTTTTTAGGGTGGGCGTTGATGACGGCTAACGCACCGGTAAAGCCCCAAAACGGAAACGCCAAGCCACTGACAATCAAGGCGGGGGTGACTAAATCTTTAGAGAACTTTTCCGCCCGCAATTGGGTGGTGGACTTAAAATCGACGGTTTGGTTAAGGATGTCGGCGATTTTTGCTACGGTACAATCCGCCCCGGCTTTTTCTACACGGATATAGATTTTGCCGGATAACACGACCGTAGAGGCAAACACTTCATCGTCGGTCTCACGCTCCACCGGATTGGCTTCGCCCGTCAGGATATGCTGGTCTACCCGCGCCATACCATCAATGACCACGCCGTCGGCAGGGATCATTTCCCCTGATTGCACGATAACGGTGTCATTGACTTTAAGTTGTTCAAAAGGGATTTGGGTTTCTACGCCATTCACCAGCACCCAAACCGTATCCATTTGTTGCTCAAACATGCTGCTTAAATGCGCCCGCGATTCTTCGGTGATTCGGCTGGTCAGGCGGTTGGCATAGCGCACTGCCAAACAAATCAAGCTGGCGACAAAAAACCGCTGGATAACGACGGCCCCCAACAGGGTGATGCTAATCAGCGATTCGGTGCCGACCTTACCTTCTTTAAGCAATTTGTAAGTGCGCTTATGGATGTCTTGTGAGCTGTATATCAGTAACGGCACGCTGAGCAGGCTTAACGGCGGATAAATCAACGCCCCGGTAGTGGCTAAGGCGAGCGCGGCGGATGAGCTAATCAGGGCCTCGTCATTTTGGGTTTTAAAGGCCAGCCGCGCTTGTTGGCTGCCGACCATTTTGCGCATTTTTTCTTCGGCAATCGACCGGACTTCTTGCTTGTCGCCGTCGGCTTTGTCTTCGACAGGCTTAAGTTTGTCCGCCAGTTTTTTTGAGCGTTTATAGAGAAAACCGCTAAGCACAAGAGTTTCAAGAATCACGGGGGTTACCTTTTAGTGTTGTTCGCTAAGCTTAAGTAAGGTGCGCCTGTCCAATTTGCCATTGGCTAAAGTGGGCATGGCATCTAGTAGCAGTACCTTATCAGGTATCGCGCGTTTAGGTAATAAATCAAAACACTGCGAACGGATGGCCGCGCTATCCAAACCGCTGTCCTCGGCCACTACGCAATAAGCCCACAAACCGCGCCCGCGCAAACTCTCGCCATAAGCAACCACGGCAGCGGCTTCAACGCCTGCTATTTTAAGCAACGCGGCTTCAACATCGGCAAACAGCACTAAAAGTCCGTCGCGTTTAATGCTGTGGTCACATCGGCCCAACACTTCTATCGTGCCATTGGGCAATAACCGCCCCAAATCACGCGTGCCAAACCAGCCGTCTTTATCAATTTGTTCCAAGCCCAGCGGTAGGGCATGATGATCCCAGCATTCAGTGAAACTGTAATGGCGTTTGCACCAAATCTCCCCGGTATCATGGCTATCATCACTGATTTGTGCCGTGGTTTTGTCTATGCGCACTTGCACATCAGGCATAGGTAGGCCGACGGCCTCGCGGCGGGTTGCACTGTTGTCCAACGGGTTACCAGCGGCGATGGCACCCATTTCGGTGCTGCCATATAACTGCACCATACAGCCGAACAGGGCTTCGTAATGGTCAAACACGCCTTCGCGCAAGCGGTCGCCAGCAACAACGGTCAGTTGGTAGGGGCGGGCGGTTTTGCGGCCTTTTAATAAGGATTCGCAAAAAATAGGGGTCATAAACACGGTGTTAGGATCAAACTCTTTTTCGCGCTGTAAGTAGCGGATGATATTGGCGCTTTTTTGCAAATCAATCGATGCACCGACACTAACCCCGGGCAAAAAGCCCGCGCCCAAGCCAAACAAATGTGAAATCGGCACGGGTAAGGCCATGCGCGTTTCGGCGCTGATGCGTAAGCGCTCAACACACATGGAAATATTGCCAAACAACTTGGCGTGGGTATGCACGATTATTTTAGGTTCGCCCGTGCTGCCCGAAGTACGCAGATAAAAACGCGGTTCGTCGCCAGTAGGGCTAAGGGTGTGGCTAGGGTGTTCGATGACGGTTAAGAATTCGCTAGGTTCTAGGCTAGTGGCCTGAATCTGTAATTGGAATCGACAAAATTTGGGTGGGATTTGGCTGCTGTTTTCGGGTTTGGACAGCAAAAAATGGTAATCGTGTTCCAGCAAAAACAATAACACCAAGGCACTGGGCAAGGAGTTTTCACAATCCAACACCACACCGTGCTGGGGGGTAATGCCGTGGTCTTTAAAATAAGCGCGTAATTTGGCAAAAACGACGGGAATAAAATGGTAATGGCAACTTAACTGACCGTCGGTAATGACGGCACTGGGATTTGCTTGGCTAATAAACGTCGTCATGGCGGCTAAAAGGTGTAAGAAAAATA
This sequence comes from Methylococcaceae bacterium, assembly GCA_013140465.1. Lineage (GTDB taxonomy): Bacteria > Pseudomonadota > Gammaproteobacteria > Methylococcales > Methylomonadaceae > Methylobacter_C. The sequence continues at coordinate 13,336 of JABFST010000058.1, read as the reverse complement.
ATCCAAATCGCGGGCAAAGCGTTGGGCGATTAACGGCTGGGTGCTGGCAGAATAGGCAAGGCGGTAATCTTGGTGGCGGACGGATTGGTTGACGGCGGGCAGTTGCATGGGCAAGCCCAGTTGTTGCGCCAACTGGTTAAAGTCGTCAGTCAAGTTTTCAAAACGGAGGATGTGGTCTACCGCAAGCTGACCGTCGATTTGCAGATAATCGAGTTGGTTGTAATGGAAACGGGCAAACAAGCCTTCGTTGGGCAAACTTAAAAAGCTTGCAAAATTATCTAAATACGGGGCTACCGCCGCTTCTACGGCATTGCCCAAATGCGCGGTGCGCTCGACACCACCCGCGATTTCCGATTTAGCAATCGTATTGTGCTTAAACATCGAATACCATGAAAACAGGCGGTCATAAGGGTTGCGGACGACGGCAAACTTGGTGTATCCGGCAAACAAAGCCGGTTCGACCGCTTCGTGTATATCACTGATAAAACAGTGTTTTAAACGGTTTTTTCCGGCGGCGACAGGCAAGTCTTGCACGGCTTCGGTGTCTGCTTCGTTTAATAAATGGCGTATCGAGTTGCCGCCTGTGCGTTGGATATGGACAAAAATAACACGGTATTGATGGGATATAAGCATCGTTAAGCGAGCCTCGGTAACATTTTGCGTTGTAGAGTGTACAGTTAGCAACTAAGTTGAGTCCGCTTAAACGACTGTAACTAGTTGGAGGGACAGTTTGGGGATTATCCTATAGCGGGCAAAAGCAGATTACCCAAGTCGGATTATAATGCCGCTATGGCGACCTTACAAACTAATTTGCAGATAACTATTGCACTAAATTAGCTTAATAATTTCAGGCTATGCTAAATAACATGTTTTATATTATTGATTAATATATAAAATTTTTTGTTGTTGCGGGTGGTGTTGGTGGCGGGGCGATTTGGCGGGTTTTTATGCTGGACAAAGCTAAACGCCGCTTGATATAGTGAAATTGGAAATGCGGACAATAGTTCAAACGTGGTAGGCATTGGACGGAAGACCTGAAAGCCCCATCGATTGGGTACATCAGGGGAAATAATAAAGCGTAGTTATGATGGTATCGTTCAAGATTTTGCAACACAGCTGATATTCCTGAATTTTCAACCAACAACCGCTGCACTATGCGTGATGTGGTGTGGCTGCACTTGTAGCTTTTTACTATTTAAGGAGACGCAAATATGGCAACAAATGATAAAGCAAACGCCAGCGACAAAGAAGCGCCGGCAGCAGAAACCATCCAAGGTGAAGACGAGGCGCTAGATTTGCGCTTTAAGCGCGTGGACGAAGCCCATACCTCGGTTAAGAATTATACACTGGCAGCAATGGCGGTCGGTTTGGTTCCGCTCCCTTTGGTTGATATGGCTGCATTGTCCGCCATCCAACTTAAACTGGTACACAGCATAGCTAATGTGTATGACGTGCCATTTTCCAAAAACATCGCAAAATCAATCATTGGATCTGTATTAGGTAGTTCAATCGCCATTACCTTATCCATGCCCGTCGCTAGCTTCATTAAAGCCATTCCACTCATCGGACAATCTTCAGGTGCTGTAAGTACTGCTTTAATTGGTTCGGCAGCCACTTATGCCATAGGCAAGATTTTTGTTGAACACTTTGAATCAGGCGGCAATTTCTTAGATTTCGACGAAGAAAAAGCCAAAGCGCATTTCAAAAGTTTGTACGAAGAAGGCCGCGCGTTTGTTTCTTCACACAAAGCCGCAACCTCCTAATAGCGTTACGCTGTTTTAGTCGGGCACGTTTGCGGTCTATAACGTGTCCAGGCTGTTTTTGTAGGGGCGGCTATAGGCAGCCCCTATAGACAACGGTTATAGCCCGAATCTGTGGGCACTCTTTAGCAAAGCGGCATTCACTTAACGCGTCCGTTTAGTCCCTATAAAACGGTTGTCCGTTCTCTTTAAGCAACTTTAAGAAAACAATCCCGACGATGGTTTTATCCTTACTAAAGCAAGGTTTTCTGTTCTTATGCCTGTGCATATCTTGGTGCGTTGCAGCAGAACCCGTCTTGATAGACATCGATGCCAGCAGCAATAATGGCGCTAAAATTGGCACAGCCATCGGTCAGCAGATACAAAAAAACTTTCCTAAGGCAGCCCAACAATACGATAGCTATTTGGCTAATTTGCTGTCGCCAGAGCAGTTTAAGCAGCTTATGGTGCAAGTCGGCACTCTTAAGGCCGCAGCCGATACCGAATATAAAGCCGAAGTTGATGCCATAGCCGCTGTTTTGCAACTTAGTGCCGCCGATAAATTAGGCGATGGACAGCTTTCACCCAATGAGTTTTGGTTATTACAGCTGTTGCCAGACTTGACCGATGTCAATAAAGGCTCGGCATTTGCCGCCGCCAACCACAACAACCACAATCCGATTGCCGCGCGTAATGTGGATTGGCCGCATTCCGCCGGACTCGCCCAATTACAGACAATTACCCGTTACCGATACGAAGGCCGCATCTTGGTCAGTGTCGGTTTTGCTGGCTTGGTTGGCATCATCAATGGCTATAATGACCACGGCTTGTTTGTGTCCTTGCTCGATGCCTCGGAACAACAAGTGTCAGCGGTTTTGCCCGCCCATAAATCCAGTAGTTTTGCCTTGCGCACAATATTAATGCAGAACGACCGGATAGAACCCGCTAGCCATGCCTTGGCGCAAAATAGTTACGCACGCAGCCTACAGTTTTTATTGGTAGACCAAAGCAACGCCGTAGTGCTGGAGCAGCCGCTAGGCGCGAGTGGCGCACTGCGACGGGCCAACAGCGAAATTACCAATGAAATGTCGGGGCATCTGAACGGGCAATGGGTGGTCGTGGATTGTTTTGTGTTAAAGACATCGCCGCGCAATTGCTATAACACCATCGATTTTTACCGTTGGGGACGGTTTGCCGAATTGCTAAGGACATTACCCGCCGAAAACCTCAGCGTTGCCAACGTCATTAGCCTGATGCTGGATCAGGCCAATAGCCGCCAAGCGATTTTTAGCCAACGGACTTTGCAGTCTATGGTGTTTACACCCAAAGACCAGGTTTTGTACCTGTACACCCAAACGGCACTGGCCCCTAACGCCCAGCCCTTGTTTGAAAAGTATCAGCTGGTTAAATCAGCAGCGACTGCAACCGACAAATGGCTGGACATAGGCTTGCTGGTGTTGGGTGTTGCAGTATTGGCGGCGGGATGGGTGTATGTTTTTCGTGATGGCAAACTCAAGTCACCGCAGCCATAATTGCGGTATGGGTTGTGCGGGGAACGACCTTGTAATAACACTTTCATTGCCGACACGGCAACGGCTAAAGTCGTTGTACTCTAGCTGTTTTGCTTAACTGCGGGTAGGTTCAAGGGTGTGTTTAGGCCCATTACGCACCGACTCATAGCTGTTTTTCTTCTGCACGCCGCCGTAAATTATTCTGATGAAATTACTTAACTTTATTAATAAAGAATCGCGTATCGCCAAACATCGCATTATCGTAATGTCGATAGTCTCGGGACTTGCCAACGCGCTGTTAATCGCTCTGATTAACCATGCCGCCGAAACCGATTTTGGCGGCGGCGTACAAGCCAGGTTGTTTTTTATGTACTTGGTGGCTTTTTGCTTATTTTTATATACGCAAAAATTTGTGCTGTCGCAATCCATGTTAGCGATAGAAGAAGCCTTACGCACTGTGCGCGTTAGGATTGCCGACAAATTGCGCCATACCGAATTTAGCTTTATCGAGCAAAGCAACCGCAACGATTTATATAGCCGTTTGACCCAAGATTCCAGCCTGATTTCCCAATCGATATTGTTATTAAGCAGTGCCGGACAAGCCGCCATCTTGATCGTCGCCAGCTTGCTGTACATTTTATGGTTGTCGCCGCTGAGTTTCGTGCTGACGATAGGCATTACGGGCACAACCACACTGATTTATTTTTCCCATAGGGAAAAAACCCGCCAGCATCTGCAACAGGCGCGGCACAAAGAAAACACGTTTTTTGACACCTTAAACCATTTGTTGGACGGATTTAAGGAGTTAAAACTCAATCGGGCCAAACGCGATGATTTGTTTGCCGACATCAGCAAAACCTCGCTAGAAGCCGAGCAAATTAAAGTGGAAGTCGGCAATTTGGAAGTGACCGACTGGATTATGGCGCGCTTGTGTTTTTATACCCTTTTGCCGTTGCTGGTGTTTGTGATTCCTGCGATACAAGGCGAACAAAGCGACCAGATTTATAAAATCAACGCCGCCATCTTGTTTATCATGGGGCCTATGAGTTTGCTGATAGGTGCGATTCCCGCCCTAAACCGCGTCAATATAGCCTTAGACAACTTCCAAACCTTAGAACAAGATGTCGATAAGGCCACCCACCGCACGGGCGACAAACCTGCGTCGGCATGGCAAAGTTTTTCTCAGCTAGCATTTAAGGAGCTGTCTTTTGCGTATTATGATGCCGAACAACGCCCGCAATTTTCCTGTGGCCCGATTAGCCTAAACCTTAAACAAGGCGAATTGCTGTTTATAGTCGGCGGCAATGGTAGCGGCAAATCAACTTTGTTAAAATTAATTACAGGCTTGTATTATCCCGTGAGCGGGGCTATTTATCGGGACAAGGATTTGGTGGATGACAGCAATTATGCGAGTTACAGGGAATTGTTCTCAACCATTTTTACCGATTTCCACCTGTTTAACAGGCTCTATGGCTTAGCCAACGTAGACGAAAACAAAATCTCTTATTGGCTGAAAAGAATGCAGCTGGATGAAAAAACCAGTTATTCGCCAGAAGGGTATTTCACCAACACTAATCTTTCGACCGGGCAAAAAAAGCGCCTCGCGTTTATCGCCGCTATTTTGGAAGATAAGCCCATATTGATCTTTGACGAGTTGGCGGCAGACCAAGATCCTGATTTTAGAGCGTATTTTTACGAAACGATTTTGCCCGAACTGACCCAGCAGGGTAAAACCGTGATTGCGGTCACGCATGATGACCCTTATTTCCATTGCGCTGACCGCGTTTTAAAAATGGACAACGGCTTACTTGGACTTTATCATGCAAATTAATTCTTATTTTGGCATTTTTTAACAATTTAGGCATAACTGTGGATGCACGCATTGGATTTATAAAAAAGAGTCTCCTAAGTTTAGGGCGGCTCATACCCAATAGACTTGCCGTAAGTGCCTTTTTCGGCTTTTTCAAAAACGGCATAGTTGGCTCTAGGGATTGGGTACGCGACAAACTGCCGTACTTTGCCGTGTTTTTGTTGGTGTCGGTGTTGTCGCTGGCGTTTTTCTGGCCGCAAATCGTCATCACCATCAATTCGGGTGAAGGCGGGGTGCTGTACAAACGCTTTTTTGGCACAGTCACCGATAAGGTCTATACCGAAGGCATCCATGTCATTTTTCCGTGGGATACCATGTATATCTACAACGGACGCATTCAAACCGTGCTGCATGACTTTGACGTATTGACCAACCAAGGCTTGCCCATCCACCTGAGTTTGGCGATACGTTTTAACCCCGAATACGAAATGTTGGGTTTGCTACACCAACAAGTCGGCCCAGACTATATCAACACCATCATCGCGCCCGAAGTCGAGTCGGTGTTAAGAAAACGCTTAAGCCCTTATAAACCCGAAGAAATCTACATGAACAAGGACAATATCCTGACCCAAGTGGTGCTGGAGTCCATAGAAGAGCTGGGTAAAAAATATGTGACTGCTAACGATGTCATTATTCGGGAAATTTCATTGCCCGACACCATCCGTGAAGCGATCGAAAGCAAATTGACCGAAGAACAAAAAGAACAGGCGTATGCGTTCCGCATCAAGAGTGAAAAATCCGAAGCCGAAAGAAAACGCATAGAGGCCGAAGGCATTAAGGATTACCAAAATACCGTCTCCAAAACTCTGACCGACAAGCTGCTTAAATGGCAAGGCATACAAGCCACCGTCGATTTGGCGAAATCCAATAACTCCAAAATTGTCGTGATAGGCTCTGGCAACACGGGTATGCCGCTGATTTTAGGCAGTGAGCGCAGCAACAAAGAAGCGCCTGATGCAAACAAAGAAAACCCAGAGGCACAAGACAAAAAACCCGCCCCCGTTGCCCCTAACATAAGCGCAGAGCCCGCCAATGAACCGCGTTAATCGGCTGAAGCTGCCCTCAATACTATTATTGGGCTTGGCCTTGGCGGGATGTTTGGACCCGTCTTATGACGAGGCCAAAAACGAGCGCACCCAAATCGCCAGCGAAAGCCAAGACGGCGATCCAATTGTTGTTGGGGTGTCTTGGCGTTCGGCTACCGAAGGGGATGGTTTTCTAAGAGGCGTCAATTTGGCGGTTAAGGAAATCAACCAAAAAGGCGGCGTATTGGACAGCCCCTTGGAAATTATTATCAATGACGGTGAATCCGCTTATGAGGATCCTAACCTGTCAGTCGCTGAACGCCAAAAGGCCATACTGGATATAGCCAATTCTTTTGCCGCCAACTCGAATTTGGTGGCGGTAATAGGCCATAGCTCTTCGCCGATAGCCTTGCTGGCATCGGTGATTTATCAAAATTCAGGGATACTGTTTTTGTCGCCCGTCGCCAGATACTCGAAATTGACGGGGCATAATTTTGATTACACCTTCCGCACCTTGCTTGCCAATGATGATACGGCGATGCAAGTTGCCAATTATGCCGCACAAAAAGGCTATAAAAACATAGCCATCTTACATAGCCGCGACAATTCATCGACCGAATTGGCCGAGGCATTCTCCACCTACGCCGTGGATAAACATGCCGCCAATATTGTGTTCCGGCGGTCATTTTTTGATAACGTCGTGAATATTATTGACCTGATTATCGACTTGAAAAACGTGCAAAAGCTTGATGCCGTTTTTATTGCCACCAGCAGTGGAGAACTGTCGGCAAAAGTGTACGAGCAAAGCCGGAGCATGGGCGTAAAACAGGCTTTTATCGGCGGTGAAGCCTTGGATACCAAACCTTTTTTGACCCAAGTCAGCCAATGGGAAAATGCCAAAGACATCCAAAAATCCGCTATTCCTACCTTATTTAATGCGTCATCGCCCAAAGGCCAAGACTTTGTCAAGCGTTATAAAAACGAATATGGCTTGGACGAACAGCCCGATTATGTGTCTACATTAGGTTACGATACCGTAGTGGTGTTGGCCCATGCCATACAACTGGCGCAATCGACGATTCCTGTAGAAATTGCGACGGCATTGCGTTACATGGATCCTTGCCAGCACATTGCCGGCAAATATGAATTTAAACCTAACGGTGATCTTAAGAACAAAGCACTGTTCTTTAAGCATTTGCTTAAGCATGATTTTGTTTATGAGCAGGCCAGTAATGTTAAGGCCTCCGAGACAGTCAATATCCCCGAATGTAATGATATAGACCGCGACCACGACACCATTCCTGACAATGTTGATGCCTGTCCTGATTCGACAGATGCCGAAAAAGTTAAAGGCGTGCGCGTGCAAGGTGCTAACAAGGGTTGTCCTGTTGATACCGACGAAGACGATGTACCCGACTTTAAAGACAGTTGTTCAGCCAATACTAAGCGTGAAACTGCGCATGGTGTCGATCCTGGCGGTTGTCCTAACGATAGTGACAAAGACGGTGCTGCCGATTATGTCGATGACGACATTGATGGCGATACGATTGCCAATCTCGCGGATTTATGCCCTAAAAACACCACCGCCGAATTGGCTTATGGCGTTAATCTTACGGGCAAACAATTGGGATGTCCGTTGGACAGCGATGCGGACACTGTACCCGATTATCTTGATACTTGCCGTACCAATACGCCTGAAGAGATTAAGCTGGGGGTGACAGAAGCAGGTTGTCCGGTCGATAAGGATATGGATGGGGTGTTGGACTATCAGGATATGTGCTTAAAATCACCCCAAGGAGTGGTTATGGCGCAACAAGGCTGTGAAGTGATGGATGTCACCACCACACAAAAACCCAATGCCTTCTTTTTTGCTCCGCACCAAATAAGCATGACACCTGATGGGATAGCTTTGCTTGATGGCCTGTTGGTGAACCGTAACTTGGCCTTGCTAAAGAAAGTACAGCTGATTGGGTATGCCACCCAAAAGAATGCTGCGGTTTCCCAAAACCAACTGCTGACGATTGCGGATTATTTACAGCAGAAGAAAATTCCAGTAGATCAGCTGGAAATGACCACGCTTGAAACCGACAATGTGCCGCTGGCAGTCGAAACGGCGGTAGACAAAACCAAAACAGACGCTAACAAAGCCAAGTCGGCAGAAAAGGCCAAGGCTGCGGCAGAAAAGGCTAGGGCAGCTACAATTGCGGCTAATGCCAAGAAAAATGATACGATTGAGATTATTTTTTCGCAATTTCAGCCTAAACCTGTGGCGGCCGGTCCGTTAGTGCCTACCGATTCACCTAAACCTTAAGAGACGACTATGCTCAACTATTCGATTCCATATTTTAGTGCGGCTTTGCTGCTTGGTTTTTTAGGCGTTCATAGAAAATTAGGGTTCTGGGGCTACTTTTTTTCATCATTATTACTGACCCCTGTGATGGGCGTGCTGCTGTTGTTGGCCTCAGACCCTAAACCACCTAAGCCTAAGACGCAAGAATGATAGCCATTTGGGGTTAATATTGCGCTTACGAGCTAGGAAAGTATTTTGAAAAGCCCCGTCCAAAAGCGAACTTTCTTTTTAAGTTGTTGATTTTAAAGTTTTGTGGGAGAGGCTTTAGCAGCGTAGTCGAGGCTAAAGTCTCGTACATGTAGTAGGAACTTCACTTAACCAAACAGTGAGGGAGTGTCCGGCCCAAGGTAAAACGAGCCGGACTGAGGGAAGATTAGGGTTGTTTGGCGGAAAGATTGTTTTGTAGGCGATTGCCGCGTTTTTCCAATAACATTTTTTCCACTTGTGAAAAATAGCGGTAAATCCCGTAAGCGAAACCGCCCGCTAAAGGTAGGGCAAAATACCAATGATCTTTGGCGTATGCCAATAGCACCAAAATTTCATTGCCAAAATAATACGCGGGTGTCACCGTAATTGCCGCCCAAACCCATGCGCTAAGCAGGTTTATCAAGGCAAATTTTTTCCCCGAGTATTTGGTGATGCCTATCGACATAGGAATGACCGTCCTAAACCCATACATATAACGTTGTAAAAAAATAATCGGCCAGCCGTATTTTTTTAACAATAAATGGGCAATTGCAAACTTGCGGCGCTGATTGTGCAGTTTGCGTTGGATAAAGCCTTTGTTAAAGCGACCGATGTAAAAATAGAATTGGTCTCCTGTAAACCCCCCCAAACCTGCGACAAATACGGTCATGAAGTATTGCATGTCACCTGTGTGTGACAAGATACCCCCCATGATTAGCCCCATTTCCCCTTCTAAGATGCTCCACAGGAATAAAATAACGTAACCATATTCCTTAAGCCAACCGATAAATAATTCTTCCATAATAATGTTTAATTTCCTGTTGAGAGTGTGTTGATTGTTATCATTTTTATAAGACCCTTCAATGAAACTTGCTGAATTGCTGGGTTTTGCCAACCTTAAGGCGGGCGTGAGCAGCCCGCCTTGGGTGTCGTGACGTCAGTTCCTCCCCTAACGGCTCAAACCCAGTTTTCTGCTTGATTTTAATAGTTATTTAGGTTTTTTCTGTGGCTAAGCCGCGCTTACTATAACAGATATATGCTTAAGTTCTGATGACGCTTGCACATAACTGGCCTGAGGTGTTTTTTGCGGCTGTGCGGCAATTATAAAATCCGCCAGCTAACTGCCAGGTGTTTTGTGGGCCAGCTTACATATCCATAAACATCATAGGGATGCCGTAGGTGAGGACAAAATAGCTAAAGGCCAAAATAACGCTGACACTCATGGTTGATTCCAGCAATTGCCGCAAAATGTAACTGACAATAGCGATATACCAGCCGACCAACACGACACCTATGGCGATGGAAATTTCTTCGGCGTACTCTTGGTGCACCATAATCATCCAAAAATAGGCCGCTTCGGTAATCGTCGCCAAAGTCATGATAAAGTTTTCGCAAATAAAGATGGCGGTAAACAGCTGGTTAAAATACTGCCATTTTCTAACCACCAACAGTAGCGTGCTAATCGAGCTAAACGCCATAATCGTGCGCAAAGACACTTCAAGTGTGCCGTCAGCTGGATCGGCAATCAGCCCTTCCACGATAATCCCCGAAACCAAGTAGAACGCCACGGTTTTCCACATAAACGAACTGGAAGGCACCATGTCAACGGGGTTGTTTCTAAACCAGCAAAGCGAAAGATAGTTGATTAATAAACTCATATTAAAAAGCCCGATTTTAAAAAAACGTCATAAGGGTGATAAAGGTAAAGTGAACGCACTATTATAACCGCCGTGATGAAAACATTGGCCTAAGAATCCTGTCAAACCGCCTAAGACCCACAGCGGTATTGTAAGCTTGCTGTTTTAGTGGGGCTTGAGCGGGTATAATTGCTTTCCGATAAAGAGCTGATTAATTGAATTCATGTCCACAAACATAGTGTCCTTAAACCACGCCAGCCTGATTGTTGCCAATACCGAGCAAGCGTTGGTGTTTTATTGCAACATTTTAGGCTTGCAACAAACCGAACGCCCTGATTTGGGTTTTCCTGGCGCATGGCTACAGCTAGGCAGCCAGCAATTGCATTTGTTGGAATTGACTAATCCAGACCCCACCACAGGCCGCCCCGTACATGGCGGGCGTGACCGCCATGTCGCCTTAAACGTATTGGCTTTACAGCCTGTCCAAGATGCCTTAAGCCAAGCAGGTGTGGCGTATACGATGAGCATCTCAGGCCGACGGGCAATGTTTTGCCGTGATCCAGACGGCAATGCCATAGAGCTGATAGAACTCGTCCAATAATTCGTGGCGTATCCCTTCATACCGTGCCGCTAAGCTGGCCTAATCCCCAGACTGACTTTTTTGCCAAAATGGACGGTCATTATCCTTAATTTAGTTGGAGTAACCTATGGCAGTGAGTGTTGATGATTTTAAAAAAGCGTTGCAATTGTGGGGCAGCAGTGTTGCCGTAGTCACCACGCAATCGGCACAATTTGGTGTGCAGGGCATGACCGTAACGGCTTTTTCCAGTGTTTCTGCCAATCCGCCACAAGTTTTGGTGTGCATTAATGAAGCGGCGGATACCGGTTTAGGTATCGCCGAAAGCCAGTGCTTTGCCGTCAATGTTTTAAAATCTACGCAACAACAATTGTCCAACCAGTTTGCGGGTGGCAGCAGCCAAGAACAGCGCTTTGCCGACAATGATTGGCAAGCGGGCCTGACCGGTGCGCCGATATTAAACGATACCTTGATGACATTAGAGTGTACGGTTGTCGATAAAGTCTTGGCAGGCACGCACTGGTTGATTATTGGCGAAGTGCAGGCAGCGGTGTGTCGGGAAGGCGATCCGTTAATATATTTTAGCGGCGCGTATCGGCAATTGGCTGATAATTAATCGCTGCGGGACATGCCTAGGGCTGTCCTTTAAAGCCTGTTAAAGCCCTAGCCTTACCGCTATAATGACCGCCTTCTGTCATCCCGTGAGCAAACACCGTATGGATATTAAAGCCTATATGCAAGACTTGGGGCTTAAAGCCCGTATCGCCGGCCGAGAAATCAGCCGTACCGATTCCAGCAAGAAGAACAGTGCCTTGCTGGCCTGTGCTAAAGCGCTAGAGGCTAAGCAAGACTACCTCATCAGCGAAAACCAAAAAGATTTGGAACAAGGCAAGCTCAATGGTTTGGATGCAGCTTCTTTAGACCGCTTGGCCTTAACGCCCAAAGGCATAGCGGCGATGATTGAAGGCTTAAAACAAGTTGCAGCCTTGCCGGATCCGGTCGGCGAAATCAGCGGTTTAAGCTATCGGCCTTCAGGCATACAAGTCGGGCAAATGCGCGTGCCTTTAGGCGTGATAGGCATCATTTACGAATCGCGCCCCAATGTCACGGTCGATGCGGCGGCCTTATGCTTAAAGTCCGGCAACGCCTGTATTTTACGCGGCGGCTCAGAAGCCATCCATTCCAACCAAGCCATTGCCGCGTGTATTGCCGATGGCCTAACAGCCGCTGGCTTGCCCACCGATGCCGTGCAAATAGTCGCCACGGCAGATCGCGCGGCGGTCGGTGAACTCATCACCTTGCAACAATACGTTGATGTCATCGTCCCGCGCGGCGGCAAAAGCCTGATAGAACGCATCAGCAAAGAAGCGACGATTCCCGTCATCAAACATCTCGACGGTATCTGCCATGTATATATTGACGACGATGCCGATGTGGACAAAGCCATTAGGATAGCCGACAACGCCAAAACCCACCGCTACGGCGTGTGCAATGCAATGGAAACCTTATTGGTCGCAGAAAGCATAGCCGCCACGGTGTTGCCGCTGTTGGCGGAGATTTACCTCAGCAAAGGCGTGGTGTTGCGCGGTTGCGCGAAAACCTGCTCCTTAGTGCCAGCATCTACACGCGCCACCGAAGAAGATTGGCATACCGAATATTTGGCGCCTATCTTATCCATAAAAATCGTCAAGGGTTTGGATGAGGCGATAGCCCATATCAACCACTACAGCTCTAGCCATACAGAAGCGATTGTGACTGAAGATTACAGCAAAGCCCGGCGGTTTTTGCGTGAAATTGATTCCAGCTCGGTGATGGTCAACGCCTCCACACGTTTTGCCGATGGCTTTGAATATGGCTTAGGCGCAGAAATAGGCATCAGCACCGATAAACTGCACGCGCGTGGCCCCGTCGGCTTATTGGGCTTGACCTCATTAAAATACATCGTGTTGGGCGATGGGCATATCAGGCAATAAATGATCGGCATTTTTGGCGGCACTTTTGACCCTATCCATTATGGACATTTGCGTGCCGCAGTGGAAGTCAGCGAATGCTTGGGCTTAAGCGAGTTGCTCCTGATACCCAGTGCCACGCCGCCGCACCGCAAACAACCTGCCGCTAGTGCCGCGATGCGGGTAGAGATGTTGCAACTGGCCCTGCAAAACCAACCCCAATTACACATAGACCTGCGCGAATTAAACCGCCCAGGGGCATCGTATATGGTTGATACGCTAAAGTCTTTGCGGCTAGATTATCCCGATACCGCCTTGCTATTGTTTATAGGCACTGATGCGTTCAATCAATTGCACCAGTGGCACCAGTGGCAACAACTGTTTGATTACGCCCATATCGTGGTCATGACCCGGCCCAGCTATAAGGCGCAACCGTTGGCGGCGTTTTTTGCCGAGCGGCTTGCCCGGTTAGCCATTGAATTGGCAGAGCAT
>JABFST010000042.1 GCA_013140465.1 Methylococcaceae bacterium | reverse complement strand
CTGCGCCCGTATCACCTGTTGCACCGGTTGCACCTGCATTACCGGTTGCGCCTGTCGCACCAGCTGCACCAACTGCGCCCGTATCACCTGTTGCACCGGTTGCACCTGTATTACCTGTTGCACCAGCTGCGCCCGTATCACCTGTTGCACCGGTTGCACCTGCATTACCGGTTGCGCCTGTCGCACCAGCTGCACCCGTATCACCTGTTGCACCGGTTGCACCTGCATTACCGGTTGCACCAGCTGCGCCCGTATCACCTGTTGCACCTGTCGCACCAGCTGCGCCTGTATTACCGGTTGCGCCTGTCGCACCAGCTGCACCAACTGCGCCCGTATCACCTGTTGCACCGGTTGCACCTGCATTACCGGTTGCACCTGTCGCACCAGCTGCGCCCGTATCACCTGTTGCACCTGTCGCACCAGCTGCGCCAGTATCACCTGTAGCGCCGGTTGCGCCTACATTACCGGTTGCACCTGTCGCACCAGCTGCGCCTGTATTACCGGTTGCGCCTGTCGCACCTGTTGAACCAGCTGCTCCTGTCGCGCCGTCAAGGCCATTTAAACCAGCCGCGCCTGTTGGTCCTGTAGCTCCATCAAGGCCGTTTAGGCCCGCTGAGCCAGTTGCTCCTGTCGTACCCGTTGCACCAACTGAGCCTGTCGCACCAACTGCTCCTGTAGCACCCGTGCTGCCTGTAAGACCCGTGGCACCAGTTGCTCCTGTGAGGCCAGTCAAACCTGTGGCTCCTGTCAAGCCAGTCAAACCTGTGGCTCCTGTTGGGCCTGTATTACCTGTAAGGCCAATAGGGCCGACACTACCAGTAGGCCCAGTCAGACCTATAGCACCTGTATCACCTTTTAATCCATTTGGGCCGGTAGGGCCGGGATTGCCTGTCAGGCCAGTTGGGCCTGTGTCACCTGTGTCGCCTTTCAATCCTGTTGGGCCTGTAGCGCCTGTGTCACCCTTCAATCCGGCTGGACCAGTGGCGCCTGTTAGACCAATAGGACCTATTGGCCCAACGGGACCCACGTCGCCCTTAGCACCAACTGGGCCCGCTATGCCTGTTGCGCCAGTCGCCCCTGTTGCGCCAGTTGCGCCTACTGAACCAGCTGAACCCGTGTTTTGCAGCACTATGTCCAAATAGGCGGCATGGCCTGTTGAAGTCGCTTCTTTACTATCAAAAAATAAGTTTACTGCGGCTAAGGCATTAGAAGTTAATGCCAAACCAAAATTTGAGGCAGGTGCATCAACCCAGTCTTGGACCAGGTCAGTCACATCGACTGCGAAATAATTGTTGCTTTGCGAGATGGTGCCCGTCGTTGTCAACAAGGAGCCTGTGGTCGGCGCACTTGAGTTCTTAACCGTCTTTTCGTCCCAGTTGCTGCTAATGGGGTTTATGTCTATCTTACCCGGCGTAGTTACTGTTTTTACATAGAAATATAAGGTGGCTTTGGAGATTTTGCTGCTGTTCACGCCCGTCGGCAGTGAGCTTAAGTCAAACTTCAATAAACCACGATTGGTTTTCGTGACCTGTATTTTCTGGCCCGCGCCCACATTAGCAGGTGCCAGATAACTATCGGCAGCAACAGGAACTGAAACTGCGCGCGCCGTAAGCGGTAACATACCTGCCATGAGGAAGGCCGCATAGATAGGTTTTAGACGGAAGTTCATAACAATTCTCTTTAGGTTAATAAAATCGTTTGGGGGACTGCACCAATGCGAGGAGTTTCAGCCGAACAGTGGCGTAAGTTGGTTAAGTCTACTTATTAATTATTGATGTCAAGCTGTTATTCATAAGCAAAAGTGCCGAATAAAAATCACTATCTACACGCTAATTTTTGGTTGGGCGGGGCTAGATCCTAGTATTATACGTTGATCGTTTTTATTAAACTTTTGTGACATCTTCCATGTCCAAAGCCTACCCAGCCTCCATTTACCGACCGAAAACGTGACTGCTCTGAGATTATCATTTTTCACTAAGGATTGCGAGTCTAAATATTGCTTTTATGGAAACCTTGCAGCCATTATGACTTGAACTGCACTGTTTTGGCGTACCGCCGCAAGCCATAACCCTAGGGCTACGCAGCGTGTTTAGGCATAACGCCAGCACACATTGGCCTAACAAGATTCTAACAAAAACAACAAGGCGCATACATAATCGATTCAGCAGTGAATCGCTTGCACCGGATTAGCGGCGAAACCTATAATGGCCTTTTGCCAAATGCCGCCATGACCCTCACTAATAAATCACATCAGTCTCAACACATCGCCCTATTCGGCGAAGTCCTTATTGACCAATTTCCTGACGGGCAACACATCTTGGGCGGCGCACCTTTTAATGTAGCTTGGCATCTTCAGGCTCTTGGGCAACTACCGTACTTCATCAGCCGCGTTGGCACCGACGCCATCGGCAAACAAATACATCGGGCCATGACCGCTTGGGGCATGTCGGTTGATGGCTTGCAAACCGATAATGAACACCCTACAGGCACAGTTGCCGTATCCTTCGACCAAGGCGAACCCCACTACGAAATACTCGCCGATCAGGCTTATGATTTTATCGCTACGCCCAAACAAAAACCAGATTCTTTTTGTGTTATTTATCATGGCACTTTAGCCCTGCGCAACGATGTTTCGGCACACACTTTGCAAAGCCTGATCGCCAAATCCCAAGCCAAAGTTTTTATTGATGTTAATCTAAGGGAGCCGTGGTGGAACAAGGCAACACTTGTGCAATGGCTAAACCAGGCGCATTGGGTCAAGCTCAATCAAGCTGAGCTTATGCGGCTATCGCCGCCCGCTGGCACACTGCCAGAACAAATGCGTTGGCTATTAAGCCAACATCAGCTTGATGCTGTCATCGTCACTTGCGGCAGTGCGGGCGCACTTGCACTCACCGATACCGATGAGCTGCTGACCGTAGCCCCTGCCCATGCCTTAACGGTTGTTGACACCGTGGGTGCAGGTGACGCGTTTTCGGCAGTGCTGCTGCTCGGCTTGTTGCACGATTGGCCGCTAGCCACCACTCTACAACGCGCCCAAGCGTTTGCCTCGGCCTTGGTAGGGCAAAGGGGCGCAACGGTTCAAGATTTATTGTTTTACCAACCTTTTATTGCCGACTGGTCGCTATAACTTTAGCCGCGCACAAGACGGCACTTTTTCTGGCGATTTTGGTCAGACTAAGCCTAAAATCGCCTTATCTACACTTGCTGAAATCGCCATGAAACCCATAGCCACTCCCCGCCCTTCCCTATCATTAAGTTTTTTGTTGCTGCTATTGTTGGGCTTAAACAGTCCCTTATCTTGGGCCACGACTATTAACACGACGGTAGACCGCGACCCCGTCGGCATCGACGAATCGTTTCAAATTCTTTTTAGGACCACCGGATCACCTAACGGCGAACCTGACTTTAGACCGTTGGATCAAAACTTTGACATCCTCAACCAAAGCGCCAGCAGCCAATCGTCATGGATAAATGGGCAAGCCAGCAGCATCAGCCAATGGGCGGTGAAAGTCATGGCTAAACATCCTGGCACGCTTACGGTTCCGCCGATTGCGTTTGGCAGCGACACCAGCTTGCCTACCGAAGTGCATGTCGTGCCCGTACCCGCCAAAAAAGCCATCAACACCTCGGAAGATTTGTTTCTTGAAGTGACGGCAAGCCCAGAAAACCCCATGATACAAGGGCAAGTCATCTACACCCTGCGTTTATACAACCGCGTCAATGTCGTCCAAGCGCGTTTGGACGAACCCGAACTCGCCGACGCCATCATTGAAAAACTGGGCGATGACAGCAACTTTAACACCGACGTCAACGGCGAAAGCTACTCGGTCACAGAGCGCAAATACGCCATATTTCCTCAAAAAAGCGGGCGTTACACCATCAAACCCTTAGTGCTGACTGCGGATATACTGGTCAACAACCGCCCTAGCGTAAACAGTTTTTTCAGCTCGCAAATGACCAAAACCCGACGCGTGGAATCCAAGGCCATTACCCTAGATGTTAAACCCGCGCCCCCCGCATTTACCGGCAAACACTGGCTGACGGCCCAACAACTGACTATCACCCAAGCATGGTCCGGCGACATCCAACAAATGAAAGTAGGCGAACCGCTAACCCGAACCCTAAGCCTGCAAGTCAAAGGTGCAACCCCCAGCCAATTGCCCGAACTGGCAAGCCACAATAACGTGCCACCGCTTAAGACCTATCCAGACCAACCCTTGCTGCAAGAACAAAAAGCCGTCGATGGCGTTTCGTCTTTCCGCGAAGAAAAATGTGCCCTGATCGCTCCCAAGGCCGGCACCTACACCTTGCCCGCGATAGAAATCCCTTGGTTTAACAGCACCACCCAAAAACTGGAAGTCGCACGCATACCCGCCACTACCCTGACCGCCGTTGCTGCCGCCACCGCGCCTACCGTCCCCGCCAACCCAACACTATTGCCTACCACACCTGCCCGAGCCAGCACACCCACAACTGAAGCCCAAACCGCATTGCTGCCTGACTCAGCATGGCTAGTGCTGTGCGCATTTCTGAGCATAGGCTGGCTAAGCACCGTGGTATTTTTCTTAAGAAGGCGGCGTGCGACCGAACCATCCGCGCCACTAGCCAACGCCACCAACAGCCGCGTGGAATAC
>JABFST010000349.1 GCA_013140465.1 Methylococcaceae bacterium | reverse complement strand
CAGCCAACGGCTTCGACTCCGCTCAGCCAACGGCTTCGACTCCGCTCAGCCAACGGCTTCGACTCCGCTCAGCCAACGGCTTCGACTCCGCTCAGCCAACGGCTTCGACTCCGCTCAGCCAACGGCTCCTCAGTCCCGCTTTAAGTGAGTAGCCAATGTCGGCAAGAGCGCTGGACCTGCGAGGTTTTAAAAACCTCGCAGGTCTTTATCCGCAGCTAATGAGGCTTTACCCGATACAGGCTATTTCGCTTTGCTGGTGCTGGTGTCGGTGGTCATTTGCGGCGGAAATGCGTTAAGTTGCCGCCACAGTTCATAAGCCATCGTCACTCGGTTTAACAACACCCAGCCATGCACGCGCACGCCTTGGCGCAAAAACCGTTCCGGTGGCCACGGCGGGTCGCTGGGGCTAGGGGTAATCAACACCCGAAACTGGCCTTTGCCATCATCACTGGCATCCACAAACGCGACGTTGCCGCCAAATGTGCCTACCGCCACTTCCGGCCAGCCCGCAAATTGCAAGGCGGGCCAACCTTCAAATTGTAAGCGGGCATGGCGACCGGGGGTGATGAGGGCGGCATCATTGCCGTTCACCCATAATTCCACGGCTTTTTGTTCAGAATGGGGGACTAACACCAGCAAGCCATCGCCTTGTTTGACCACATCGCTTTGGGGGTTGACCAGCACGCGTAAGATGTAACCATCGCGTGGGGCCGTTATGGTTTGCGATTGTTGGCGGGATAAATCGACCTCGGTTTTAAGTAAGCTGGCGCGGGTGTCTTGCAATTCGCCTTGGGTTTTTTGTTGGGCGGCGGTGGTGCTGGCGATGCGGATTTCGGCATCGGCACGGATGCGCCCCATTTCGGTGTCTGCCGCTTGTTGTTCGGCAACTGCGCCAGACAAGGTCGCTTGCCCGCTGTTGAGCGTGCGTTGGGCGATGATGTGGTCGCGTTCTGCGACCTCAACATCGCGTTTAGACACTAGCCCATCTGCCAGCAAGCGTTGCAAGCGTTCACGTTGCATACTGGCGGTGGCTAAGGTGGCGGTGGCCGAGGCGATGGCTTCGCGGGCGGAAATGGCGCGTTGTCTTGCCACATCCAAACGGTAACGGGCGGTGGCGATTTGTAAGTCGCGCGTGGTCACTAAGTTATCCAGTTGCAGCCGATAGCTTTTTAGCTCGTCTTCTTTGGCGGCTAATTTAGCGGCAGCTGCGGCGCGTTGTTGGCGTAAGCGGTCTAATAGTTCAGGATCGACATCGGCAATTTCCAGCAAGATGTCGCCCGCTTTTACCCGCGCCCCTTCTTTGCCCAGCCATTGCACGATGCGCCCGGAAACCGGAGCTTTTAGGGTTTGTTGCCGTTCTAGCGGCATAAACGCCGTGACTTTGCCGGTGCCGGTAATGTTTTGTTGCCACGGGCTTAGCAACAGGGCAGGGGGGGTTAATAAAAACAACCAGACCGTCAATTTGGCTAGTGTACCTACGACCACAGGCGTGCGTGCTGCCGACAGGGCGAATAAGCGGTTAGAAAATTCAAGCATGGACCTTACCTCCTGTTAGCCTTAAAACCTGTCCACAGTGTGCGGCAATACTGGGGTTGCTGGTCAGTACCAATAAAGTCCACGGCGCATCATCGGCGCAGAGCACGGGTAACACCCGCGCTAAGGCATCGCTATTAAGCTGATCCAATAAGCCATCTATAATCAGTAGCTTGGGTTTGCCGACTATCGCCCTAGCCAACATTAGCAATTGGCTTTGAGTGGTGGATAACGGTGCGCCATTTGAGCTGAGGTGGATAAACAGCGTTTGTGCCACTAGTTTTTCGCTATCGGGCAGCAAGCCGACTTGGATCAAGGCTTGTTCAATGGCGATTGATGGTAGTTCAGTCCGGCCTAGGCGGACATTCTCGTATAAGCTATCAGCCACTATTTCCACACCGCCGACTACGGCAATCTGGGCGCGGAATGCGTCCAACTGCAAACGTTCTAGGGCTAGGCCATCAAACTCTATCTGCCCGTGTTGGGCAACGCACAAGCCGCTCAGCAACTGCGCCAAGGTGGTTTTGCCGCTGTTATAAGTGCCGATAAGGGCGAGTTTATCACCCGCTTGCACGTCAAAGCTCAGGTTGTTAAACAAACTCGGCTGGTCTTTATAGCTAAAACGTAAGTCACGCACGCTGACGCTAAGCGGCTGGCTAAAATGCGGGCTTAAACCGAGTTCGCGCTCTAAGGGCGTATCGAGCAAATGACCAATTTTGTCGGCACCTGCCATCAGGTCATAAAAGCCTTCCAAATGCTTGCCAAACTTGATGAGTGCCAGCAATGATGAAGACACGATCAATTCGGCGGCGACCAATTGCCCTAAAGACAAATGCCCGTCGATGACCAAATACCCGCCGATAGCCAGCAATGCGGTGCTGGCGACGGCATATAAGGATACTGAACCCAGCGTTTGCCGGAGCAGCACTTTATAGTGGCTGCGCTTGGCGGCAAGATAATCTAAGGCTAAGGCATCGGTGCGCTTGGCGGCGAGTTCTGCTGCGCCGCTAAATTTAAAGCTGTGGGTATGGCTGGCAAGTTCTTCTAGCCAAGCCACTAAGGCGTATTTTGCCAGCGACTCTTGTATCGCAGTCGCCACGCCGCCGCGCCCTAAAAAGACTATGATAATGCCGATTGAGGTCAGCAAGACAATATCGAACGCCAATAAAAACGGGTGGTAAAACGCCAGCATCATCAAGCCGACCAGGGTTTGCACCAGTGAGCTTAGGCCATCCAACAGCAATGCCGACCCTGCTTTTTGCACGGTCAATATATCGAAAAAGCGGTTTACCGATTCTGGGCCATGAAAGTGCTGGGGATGGCTGAGTACCTTGGGTAAGCGGTGTGCCAAATCGGTTGCCAAACGTACAAAAATGCGCCGCTGGACGATTTCCACCAAATACGATTCCAGCACATATACGCCGCCCGCAAAGCTCAATAACAAAAACAAGATGATCGACAACACCACCAGCGGTTGTCCCATGCCGCCCATTGCCACGCTATTGACCAAGGCTTGTACCGCCACGGGTGAGGCCAAGGCCAGCAAACCGGCCCCTAAGGCCAAACCCAGTACCAATAACAAATCCATACGGTCGGCGCGGACGAGTTCCAGCAAGCGTTGCAAGGGCGGCAAATGGTGGTGATGGTCGGGGCTGACGGCATTGGCTAAAGGGGCTTGCGCTTGCACCATTAGCCAATCGATAGACTGTTCGGCAGACACCGCCAATAATTGGTTTAACGCCTTGGGCTTAACCTGTTTAATGTCCAAGATGTCACCTTGGATGACCGCGACCGACACTCGCCCGGACTGTATCCCATAAACCACTAGCCAGCCGCGCCCGTCGGCTAAAGGCGCCAATAACGGCGATTGCGGCGCCGAAATGTCGGCGGCAGTGCTGGGCATTAACGCCACTGTTGCCAAACGCAAGCCCAAATTGTGGCTGCTATCCACTAACCAATCGGTTTCGCTGGCAAAATCAGCCACTAATAGCGGCGTAATCAGCGGGTTGGTATGTATGGATAAAGCTAACAAACCATTTAGAAAGTCTACTAAGGAGTGTCGGGTTTGTTTATTTTCTTGGGATGGATGCTCAGCAGGCATATCAAAATAATCCTAATATTGAAGCGCAAATAAACAGCAGTTTACCAGTGATGACTAAGGATAGTCCCAACCACAGCCACGCTTTCAGACTTAAACTGGCAAAATAAGCCCGCCAGTTGCTTTGGATGTTAAGACAAACATTATTTAGCAGATGGCATAACTGCTTTCCAAGCCGCCAGAATAAATACACAGCTGCGCTAAAACTGCACCAAAACACGATCAAATCGGCTTGTCGTTTGTGCAGGTGAAACACATGTTCCAAAAAATGCACGGCGATAGACTCCAGCACTTCATTCAGCACATGTAAGCCATGACCAATGAAAGGCAACAAGGTATCGGCAAACAATAGTGCTATCCCGGTTGCCAACATCCATGCGGCGGAGTGGCGGTCTAGCCGTTGCCATAATGGGCTTAGCTTGGCGAGCAATAGGGCTAAAGGGTTCATGGTTATCCTTTTGGTCTAAACATCTGGGATTTAGCATACCGCCTACATTTGATATTGTTAAATAGAATGTTTAGAATAAAACTATCGAAATTCACGATAATAAAACCCTATGCAACGTATCAACTATCAGCACTTATTTTATTTTTGGCAGGTGATGCGCGAACAAAGCGTCACCCGAGCTTGTGAAAAACTGCATTTGGCACAGCCCACCATCAGCGGGCAATTGGCGGTGTTTGAGGCGGCGGTAGGCGAAAAACTGTTTTACAAACAAGGCCGAAAGCTGGTCATGACCGATACCGGGCGTATGGTTTTCAAATATGCCGACGAGATTTTTGCCTTAGGCCAAGAGCTGACCAACACCTTAAAAAGCCGCCCTACAGGCAGGCCATTACGGCTGATTGTCGGTGTGGCGGATGCCTTGCCAAAACTGTGGTGTACCGTTTGATAGAACCCGCCTTGCATTTGCCTGAACCCGTGCAAATCCATTGTTACGAAGACAAGGCCGAACGCCTGATGGCAGCTATTGCCCTACAAGGCATAGACCTTATTTTGTCTGATGC
>JABFST010000289.1 GCA_013140465.1 Methylococcaceae bacterium | reverse complement strand
CCATTAAAGGTGGTACAGGCGAAAAAGTCAGTGATGAAGTTTGGGAGGATGCAAGGCTACACAGTTTGGAATGGACCTTGCCAACACCTATCCCTTACCACACATGGTCTACACCGCCTGAGTCAGTACCTACTGAACATGTTTTGGACACCCACTAAGGGGATGAGGGGCATAGTTGTACGAGGCTGTGTCCCGAATAAACAATGACGACAAAAAATAAAAATCTTTTAACGGCAGTGATTTTGGTGGCAGTCACGTTCATTGTTTATATGTTCGCGGTGGCGCAAGCGGTAACGCAATGACCGAAAACGTTGGTAAGAAAAACGCTAGGTTAGCGCGCATCTTGCTGTTAGTTGCGGTGGGTATGTTTGGATTTGGCTACGCGCTAGTCCCTATTTACGACGTGCTTTGTGAATGGAAATGGATAGAGCGTGATCGGCCGGATGCGATTAAACAAGTCCCAGTCGCCGCTTATGCAGTCGATTTGAATAGGGAAATTACCGTGGAGTTTATAACTACGCTTAATGAATCGACACCGATGGATTTTCATGCTGAGCAAAAACAGTTAAAAGTTCATCCTGGCGAATACCATACGGTGAATTTTTTTGCTAAAAACAAAACCAATAAAGTTTTGGTCGCTAGGGCCATAGCCAGTTTTTCGCCTGCTGTTACTAGCCGCTATTTTGAAAAAACCCAGTGTTTTTGTTTTTCAGAGCAAACTTTTCAGGCCAAAGAAGCCAAAACGATGCCCATGCGTTTTGTGATTAACCCGGAATTGCCTGAAAGTTATAAAACAATCACGCTGTCATACACATTTTTTGATAATACTGAAAATTCAGTAACCAAATAAGGGGAAGCTTATGTCTACAAATACCGCTTACTATATCCCGCATAAAGCGACTTGGCCTATCATTGGTACGGTTGGGTTAATGACCATGCTGGCAGGGTTTGCAAATTATTTAAACGGTTCGTCAATAGGCCCAACCTTGATGGTGATAGGCTTGCTTATTTTCATTGCCATGTTGGTGGGTTGGTTTTCGTTGCAAGCCAAGGAAAGCGAGTCTGGCATGTATAGCCACGGCGTAGGCATTTCTTATCGTATGGGCATGATGTGGTTTATTTTTTCAGAAATCGTGTTTTTTGCGGTATTTTTTGGCACATTGTGGTACACGCGTAACTTGTCTGTGCCTTGGTTGGGCGAAGAAATTCCCAAAATGGCCAAAGAATCAGCCGAAGCTTTTTTTGGCACGGGCAATTCGGTATTTGAAGCACATTGGCCTACCAATGGCCCCGGCAAACTGGTCAATGGCGCAACCAGTTCTAACGGCGAATTTGAACCGATGGGGGCGTGGGGTTTGCCTTTTATCAATACCTTGTTACTGCTGACTAGCGGTGTCACCTGTACTTGGGCGCACCACGGCTTATTGGCTAAAAACCGTGACCAACTTATCAAAGGCTTAATTGCTACTGTTGGCTTAGGCTTTTTGTTTGTGTTGTGCCAAGCCCTGGAATACCATGAAGCTTATACCGAAATGGGTTTGACCTTAGGCTCTGGCATTTATGGTTCAACCTTTTTTATGCTGACTGGCTTTCACGGTTTCCATGTCTGCGTCGGGGCGATTATTTTAAGCGTAGTCTTATTCCGCAGTTTTAAAGGGCATTTTAAGCCAGAAAACCATTTTGCTTTTGAAGCAGCGGCTTGGTATTGGCATTTTGTTGACGTGGTGTGGTTAGGCTTGTTTATTTTTGTTTACTTAATGTAAGCCACTGCAACGCAAAAAAAGCGCGGCCTAGACAGGCCGCGCTTTTTTTTTGTCATGTTGTTTGTAGGCCTCAAAGGCTTAGCAAAGCTTGGGGTTTGGTTATTTAAGCCCTAGCGGTAAGGGCTAAAGCGTTTATTGCTGTTGGGTTTGGGCGGCTTTGTGCATCAGCATTTGCATCCCTAAGCCTTGTGGTTTGTAAAGTCCGGTCATCACTGCAATAAACACAAAAATAAATAACACGATGGACAGGCCAATACGAAAAGTCAGGGCTTTTGCGGTTTTTTCTGAATCTTCACCATTGGGACGCCTAACTAAATGAAACAAGGCCGATCCGAGGCTGATAATAATCAGGATAAAGGCAATGATGACGAGGCTTTTGATAATCATGGTAAAGTTATGGCTGAGGGTAGGTGGGTTTATTCTCGGTCATTAATGTGATTGTGCCAATAGCTGGCAGAAAAAATAGCACTAAACTTATAAGGAGATTGACGCATGAAGTTTGAAAAACTGCCGACAGTGGCTTATATCATTCTGATGCCATTGTTGATTTCTTTGGGGTTTTGGCAATTGGGGCGGGCAGAACAAAAACGCTTGTTTTTGGCCCAGCAGGTAACAGGTTTGGCGGCGCCAGGTGTGGTTGATGTGGCGGCGTTGACGGGCGCGGATATGCAAGCACTGAGGTTTAAAAAAGTGGTGCTGACGGGGCATTATGACCAAAACCAACAATTTTTGCTGGACAACCAAATTCATGGCGGCAAAGTCGGTTATTGTGTGCTGACCCCTTTTATTATCGAAGGCCAAAAATTAGCGGTGCTGGTCAATCGGGGGTGGTTGCCCTTAAACCAAGACCGCTCGGTGTTGCCCGATGTGCAGTTTAAGCAAGCCCCTACGCAAATATTGGGGCGGATTAATGCGTTTCCTGCCGTAGGCATTAAGTTGGCGGGGGCGGAAATACCCACAAAAACGACACCCTCCGTCGTGCAAGTGGTGGATAATAACGTTTTGGCTAAAAAATTGGGTTATCCTTTACAGCCTTTTCAGGTGGAGTTGGATAAAGACCAGCCTGAAGGCTATCTGCGCGATTGGCACACGGCAACAGTGATGTTGCCGGAACAACATACGGCTTATGCGGTGCAATGGTTTGCATTGGCGGCGACGTTGACATTTCTATTTTTTGGGTACTGTTATAAAAACCGGCATGACTAATCAACAACAGAAAAACCGTGTCATTATCATCGTTATTTTTGCGATGACTATTATTCCTTTTTTAATCGCGTGGGGCTTAAAAGAACACCCCGATTGGGTAAAAGGCACCAACAACAAAGGGCAGTTGATTATTCCGCCCGTGACCACAGAGTGGTCTGAATTTGCCGGATTTGACGCATTTTCAGCCAAAAATATACATGAATTGCCCGGGCACTGGTTGATTGTGAATGTCATCCCCCAAACCCAATGCAATGCCGTGTGTTTGGATGCGTTGCTAAAAACCAAACAGCTTAGGCTCATGCTAAACAAAGAACTCTCGCGTACCCGCCGTATCGTGATGGTGCTGCAAGCACCAGACAGTGCGGCGGCAAATTTGTGGTGGTTGAAAGACAGTGTGTTGTGGCGTTTGCGCCGTAACGAAAATCCAGCGGATGCGGCCTTGTTCCAAAGCCTATTAAAAGAAGAAAATGGCTTGGATGATGCTTTGGTAGACCGTTTGATTGCGGGGGATAACAGGGAGTTTGCGCTGAATTCTGATCTGATTAGGATTAAGCCGAATGCCTTACTCGCCGCTAAGTTGGGTCAAATCAGACAAGGAGCAATACCCGACGGTATGCTGTTTTTGATAGACCCGCTAGGTAATATTATGATGCAGTATGAGCCAGGATTTAATGCCTATCAAGTCAGGGATGATCTGATGCATCTCCTTAAAATTTCACAAATAGGTTAGTGGAACACAACATGTTTAGAAAAATTACGCTATTTACCGTTTTTTTGACGTTAATTATGATGGGTTTGGCATCGTATTTCCGTTTGTCGGCAAATGCGCTGGCTGTAGCCGACCAAGATATATTTACGCTATTGCGCAGCCATAGCCATCTGTATTTAACGGGTATTTTGGCGGTCATGGTGCTGGTTTTAAGCATCATGGCGTGGTGGCAACAACACAATAAGTTAGCGGCTGTCGTGATAACAGCGTTGGTGCTGTCAATTTCTGCCCTTGAGGCACTGATTGCCTATAGTGCGAAGGCGATAGCCACGATGCCGATTATTGTCGCTACCCAAGTCGTTTTGGGTTTGCTGGTTTTTTGGATGCTTTATGGCTTGTATCTACGCACCCACCCCATCATCACTAAACGCCTGAATGGCACACGCCAAGGTTTGGTGTGGTTGGCGCGTTTTGCGCAGCTTATCGTGTTTTTACAGGTTGTTTTAGGGGTTTGGCTAAGCGTTAACCAAGCGGCATTAGTCTGTGCCGATTTTCCTAGATGCAATGGTTTGTGGTGGCCTACCGCCGATTATGCGACGGCCTTAAATGTGTTAAATGGCTTGTTTACAGGTTATACCGGCGTTTTTGCTTATGAGGCGCAGGTGGCGATAAACTGGCTGCATAGGCTAGGTGCGTTGGTAAGTTTTATTGTCCTAAGCGTGCTGCTGTTTAGGGCTACTGCAATCCATTCATTAAAACCAGTCAAAACGGCGGGGCTGTATTTAGGCATTATGATGTTTGTGGAACTGGGGCTGGCGATTGCGGGTGTGCGTTTGGCGATGCCCGTGTGGATAGCCGTGGCTCACCATATTGTGGCGGCATTGTTAATGTTGCCGCTGCTAGCCATCAGTTTTTACAGCCGCTATGGTGCGGCTGAAGCCCAACAGCCGCCACGTCCTGTGGTGGTGCGTAAACCCGAAGTAAAGACCGCACCTGCCGCAGTTGCTGTCCCTATCGCTGAACCCATAGCGGAAGCGTATGTGCAGTCTGGGCCAGAATCGCTTTATATCCGCCTTAAGTCACAATTAAAACGTACCCGCTCTGGTTTAAGCGGCATTATTTCCAGTTTGCCTATAGGCCAAAAAGAAATCAATGCCGCGTTGCTGGAAGAGATTGAAGCCAGCCTAATTATGGCTGACGTGGGCGTGGAGACCAGTGCGGACATTATTCAAAATCTGACTGCCAGTGTGGAGCGTCATCAGTTAAATGACGGTTTGGCTTTGTCGGTCGCATTAAAACAAGAGTTGCTCGGCATCCTGCAACCTTGTGATATGCCCTTGAACATACCCCAGCAAGACACACCTTTTGTGATATTGGTCGTAGGCGTAAACGGCGCGGGCAAGACGACGACTATAGGCAAATTGGCTAAGCGTTTGCAAGCGCAAGGACATAGCGTAATGTTGGCAGCTGGCGATACGTTTAGGGCCGCAGCGGTAGAACAATTGCAAGTCTGGGGCGAGCGCAACCAAATTCCGGTTGTGGCTCAGCATACAGGCGCGGATTCTGCTTCAGTGATTTACGATGCCTTGCAATCCGCCAAGGCTAAAGGTATAGACGTATTGATTGCTGATACGGCGGGGCGTTTGCAGACTAAATCTAACCTGATGGATGAGCTGAAAAAAGTCAAACGGATTATGGGTAAACTGGATGAAGCCGCCCCTCACGAAGTGTTGTTGGTGTTAGATGCCGGGACTGGGCAAAACGCTTTGTCACAAGCCAAGTTGTTCAACGAAACCGTCGCTTTGACAGGCATGGTGCTAACTAAGCTAGATGGCACGGCAAAAGGCGGTGTTATTTTTGCTTTGGCTAAACAGACAGGCATCCCCATCCGTTATATTGGCATAGGCGAAGGCATAGATGATTTGCAGGATTTTAATGCCGAACAGTTTGTCAACGCCCTGTTCGTAAAAGATTAAGCACTATGATTAAGTTCGTAAACGTAAATAAACGCTACCCAGAGACAGGGGATGTGTTGCGCAACATTAGTTTCCATTTGCGTCGTGGAGAAATGGCGTTCCTGACGGGTCATTCAGGAGCAGGAAAATCGACTATGTTGCGGTTAATCGCCACTATGGAACGCGCTAGCCGAGGCCAAGTCCTGTTGGATGGGCAAGACTTGGGGCAGGTCAAGGAAAACCAATTGCCGTTTATCAGACGAAAAATGGGCTTCATTTACCAAGACTATAAATTGCTAAAAGACCGCACGGTGTTTGATAACGTCGCGTTGCCGTTGGTTATAGCCGGATTTGGGCATCACGAAATTACCCGCCGCGTGCGTGCGGCATTGGACAAGGTCAGTTTAA
Source organism: Methylococcaceae bacterium (assembly GCA_013140465.1). GTDB lineage: Bacteria > Pseudomonadota > Gammaproteobacteria > Methylococcales > Methylomonadaceae > Methylobacter_C. The sequence goes on along the minus strand of JABFST010000289.1, from coordinate 12,937 downwards.
CGGGCAAGGAAAAAAAATATCCCTTGGCGTTGTCAGGCGGTGAGCAGCAACGCGTGGGCATAGCCAGGGCCGTAGTCAATAAGCCGCCAATTATTGTGGCTGATGAACCTACGGGTAATTTGGATCCGTGTTTGTCCTCAGAAATTATGTGTTTGTTTGGGCAATTCCAGCAAGTCGGTGTTACCGTGCTGATTGCCACCCATGATATTTCTTTAATCTCACAGCTTAACCGCCGTGTCTTAAAGCTAGATCATGGTCAACTGGTGTCGGGTTAAGCCATGAAACAAGGCAATAAAAACCGCATAAAAAAAGATCCGCCGATGCGCCCTAACCGCCCTGAAATACGGCAGACCAAATTGGCGGGCGGTGATTTTGTTGACAAGCTTTGTGCCTACCGCGACCACAATGCGCAGGTGTTGTTTGCCAGTTTGGGCCGCTTGGTTGGGTCGCCTTTTACCTCGATGATGACGATTGCCGTTTTGGCAATCGCGATTACCTTGGCAAGTGGGTTTTATATTTTTGTAAAGAATGTCCAGCAATTGGCCGGCAATCTGGAAACGAGCAACCAGATTTCATTGTTCCTTAAAGATGAAATGACCGAGGCGCAGGCTCATAAGTTGGCGGAAAGCATCAGGCAAAATAGCAGTATACAAAGTGTTGCCGTGATTACCAAAGAGCAGGCGTTGGAGGAATTCAAAACGTATAGCGGCTTTGGTTCAGCTATTAACGCGTTAAAGAAAAATCCGCTGCCGATTGTGTTGTTGGTGTTGCCCAAACACATGTTGGACGATAAACAAGCCCTGACTAAATTGGAGCAAGGTTTTCAACAAACCCAAGGTGTTGATTTTGTACAAATGGATTTGCAATGGGTAGAGCGGCTACAGGCCATCATTGCCTTGGCTAAGCTGTTTGCGGCGTTACTGAACACGCTCTTAGGCGCGGCTGTGTTGTTTATTATTGGCAACACCATAAGGCTAGAACTGCATAATCGGCACGACGAAGTGGTGATCGCCAAGCTAGTCGGGGCGACCCATGCCTTTATCCGGCGGCCCTTTTTATATACAGGATTTTGGATAGGCTTTATTTCAGGGGTGCTTGCGTGGTTTGTTGTCGCAATACTGATGCTTGTGTTGCGCGCGCCTGTTGAAAAGCTTTCGGGGCTTTATGATGAAGGCTTTCATTTGTTGTTTTTAAACGTTACCGAAACCTTGGTGATGATATTGCTAGCCTCAGGGCTAGGCGTGTTAGGTGCGTGGGGAGTTGTTGCCGGGCAGCTGCAAAGTACAAAACTTGAGTAAAAACAGGCTATAAAAAATTATTAGCACTCTTGATTAGAGAGTGCTAGAATTGAGCTAAAGGTTTTCTTTAGGAGATACTATGAGCAGTGCATTGGCTTTACCCGTTAATTTATCGGTTGGGACATTTGATGCCTATTTAAATCTAGTGCGGCAAATGCCTAGGTTGACTTCCGACCAAGAACGCGAATTAACGCTAAAATACCGAGATTATGGCGATGTAGATGCCGCCCGCGAACTGGTCATGAGCAACTTGCGCTTTGTTGTGCATGTTGCCAGAGGCTATAGCGGATATGGTTTGTCTATGCCCGATATTATTCAGGAAGGCAATATTGGGCTTATGAAAGCCGTTAAGCGTTTTGATCCCGATATTGGTGTGCGTTTAGTGTCCTTCGCCGTGCATTGGATTAAGGCCGAGATACACGAATATGTCATTAAAAACTGGGGTATCGTTAAGATTGCTACTACCAAAGCCCAGCGCAAACTGTTTTTTAATTTGCGCAAATCTAAGCAAGATGTAGGCTGGTTATCTAACGACGAAGCGCTTGCCATCGCTGAAAACTTAAATGTCGAACTCAGTGACGTTTACGAAATGGAGAAGCGGCTGGGTAGCCAAGACCTGTCTTTTGATATGCCTACCGATGAATACACTGAAGAAAGTTACACGTCTCCAGCGCTTTATCTGCAACAACACGATGCCGATCCCTCGGTGTTACTGGAAAATGCCGATTGGGAAGAGCATGGTCAAGACATGCTGACCGATGCGCTGGCCAGTTTGGATGCCCGCAGTTTAGACATACTTTCTAGTCGCTGGTTGGCGGACAAGAAAGCCACTTTGCACGAATTGGCTGAACGCTATAACGTGTCCGCAGAACGGATACGGCAGTTGGAACAAAATGCGATGAAAAAGCTGAAAGCAGCGGTTCAGTTTGAGGCTTGATTAGGCAGTCTTTAATGAGTGGGTATTTTGTAGCCCTCTCATTAGGGCTACACTAGGCTGATGATTTAGGATGTAGCTTCCAATAGATTTTTAAGTTTCAAGCGGCAGGTTCTAACACCAATGCGCATCCGCCGTAACTCTATCACTCTAACTAGCCGCTTATTTGGCTTTAGGGCCAGCAGGTACGGTTTTGGCGGCATCCGCTTTCGGTGCAGTGCTGGTTTCGTCTAAGTCGTCTTCAAGATCAAAGCTGGTCTCTGATTTACCGTCAGTGGCAAGATTGTTGCGCCATTGCAAAAAAGATTCGCGTGTAAACACATAAGGGTCTAATGCAGCCTCGTCGATAAATTTTAGCGCACCTTCCGCGTTAGCGCGTGCGTTTAACATGTATACCAATTGCACGGGCCAACCCACATAACTGGTGGGGTTGGTTGCCGTATCAAAAGCGGCTCCAGGTATGCCGCGTAAAGTTGAAGGCCCTACAAACGGCAACACTAAATAAGAGCCTTGGGGTACGCCCCAAACCGCCAAAGTCTGTTCAAAATCTTCATCATTCTGCGCTAAGCCCAATTGGCTGGCGACATCAACAAAACCACCCAAGCCCATAGTCGTATTAATCGCCAAGCGTCCAGTATCGTAGGCACTTTGCGAAAACTTAGCCTGTAATACGTCATTAAACACAACGTTGATATTTTTTAGGTTGCTAAAGAAATTGTAGACCCCTGTTTGCATAAACTGCGGGGTTATCCATTTGTAGGCAGTCGAAATAGGAGCGGCAACATAATCGTCAACGTTGTCGTTAAAGCTAAATATTTTGCGGTTGTAGTATTCATAAGGGTCGTCCTTATGGCTACTGTTTTTCGTGTCGGTGGTTGCACAGCCGCTAAGCAAGGTAACGGAGCCAAACAATATGCTAATGATAAGGGGTGAAATAATAGCAAAACGATTTTGGTTGGCGTGTTTAATCATCTGGTTGGGCCTTGCTTATAATTTTGAGTAGTTATCAATCTTCTCGTTGATCTTCATTATTAAAGCATCAAAGCCGTCTCGTTGCAAAATAGTTGTGTACTCAGACCTTTTAAGTGCCAGGTCGCTAACCCCGTTGGCGATAATATTGATAATGCGCCAGCTATTGCCTTTTTCTTTTAGCATGTAGTCAAACTTAACAGATTTGTCATCAGGAATAACAAGATGCGTGTGGACGACAACGCCGCCGCGCGGGGTTTCTTCTTCGGCATCAAACACAAAGCTTTCGCCGGAATAATCTTTAAAGTTGTGCGCATAAGATGCGACGCTAAAGCGGGTAAAAGCATCGATAAGTTTTTCTTGCTGCTCTTCTGTCAGCTTTTCAGATTCTTTGCCCACCACAATGCGGGCAATTTTGGTCAGGTCATGGCTGTCAGAAACCGGCGCGAACAGTTTTTCGTAACGCCCTTTGTAGCCGAGCTGTTTGCCTTCTTTCATGACGGCTATCAGATCGGACTGAAATTTTTCCACCACTTGTTTTGCAGTGGCACCCGCTTCTTCTGCTAGGGCATTGCCAGCAAACAAGCTGGCGATCAACAGTGCTGTTGTTATTGTTAAGTTTTTAAAATTCATCCCAACTCCCATCAAATTATTGGCTTATGGATTCGTCAGCTGGCGGCCTGTAAGCTGTGTGGCAAACAGGCCGTGTGGCGTATTAATCGGCTATTTCCACCCGAATAGGGATGCCCGACAAAGTGGGCAACGCCTGTTCGACGCTATAATTGGGTGTGGGTTCAGGCAACATGTCGCCTTCGGTTTTGGGGCCACGGATAGATGTAATCAGTGCCTTGATCGGATGTTTGAGCATGTCTTCGACAGCAGTGGCTTCATAGCCGCAGTGCGCCATACAACTCGCGCATTTGGGATTGTTGACGTTGCCGTATTTTTCCCAAGGCGTGGTGTCCAGCAATTCTTGGAATGATGCGGCATTGCCTTCATCAGCCAATAAGTAACAGGGTTTTTGCCAGCCAAACACGTTGCGCGTAGGATTGCCCCAAGGCGTGCATTCGTAGTTTTGGTTGCCCGCCAAATAATCCAAATACAGCGAAGAATGGTTTAATTTCCACTTCCGGTTTTTGCCTATCTTAAAAATGCCACGGAACAAATCTTTAACATCTTTGCCCTTGATGAACACATCTTGTTGCGGCGCACGTTCGTAGCTAAAGCCAGGGGCGATGGTCACGCCCTCAACGCCCAGCTCCATGCAGTAATCCAAAAACTCAGACACTTCTTGGGCATTTTCACCTTGAAACAAGGTGCAATTGACCGTCACCCGAAAGCCTTTGGACAAGGCCAATTGTATCGCTTCAACCGCGCGTTCAAACACGCCTTCTTGGCACACTGAAGTGTCATGGCGTTCCGCCATACCATCCAAATGCACCGAGAAGGTTAAATAAGGCGATGGCTTGTAATCATCAATGCGTTTTTTCAGCAACAAGGCATTGGTGCATAGGTAAACGTATTTTTTGCGGTCGATAATGCCTTGCACAATTTGCGGCATTTCTTTGTGGACTAAGGGTTCGCCACCCGGAATCGACACCATAGGCGCATTGCACTCGTCCACAGCCTGCATACACTCTTCAAATGACAAGCGTTTGTCGAGGATGTCATCGGGATAGTCAATCTTACCGCAGCCGGCACACGCCAAATTGCAACGAAACAGCGGCTCCAGCATCAGCACTAAAGGATATTTTTTGACCCCCTTCAATTTTTGTTTGATTAAATAACTGCCTACTGTCAACTGCTGACGTAACGGAACACCCACTAGCAAACCCTCCAAAATGATAAAAACGGTTAAGGGCTGATTTTTTGCCCTTAAAACAACCTAGATATTGCGAACCAACCTGTCTGTGGAAATAAAACAACAGCTTGATTGATAACATCTATCGCTGTATTTTAGTGTTGGTTCTTAAGCGATTATGCAGTCCTGCCATATAATACAATCGCTTATCTATTACAGACTAGAATACTATCTTTTACTGAACGACTCCAGTGTTTGCGCGAAAATATCTCCATTAGGGCAAGTTTGGGGTGTTTTTTAAACGATTTGCACAAATGCAACAAAGTTACCTAATTTGCTGTTTTTATTCCCTATAAACGCCTGTGCAGCCCACTTAAATTGGCGTGTTGCCAATAAAACAACATTGCTTTGCAAAATACCAACAAACACGCTATGATTGCCACCCTCTAAGCACTAAAACCAGTTGAACACACGCCATCATGAGCAAGCCCCCCGTTTCTTTGGACGACCCCAAATCATTAAGCCAATTATCGGATGATGACTTTCAGACGTTGTTGCTTGAAGGCGTTTCCAGGACATTTGCGCTCACTATCCCCCAATTGCCGTCTGCGCTTTACGGTCCAGTGGCTAACGCTTATTTGTTGTGCCGTATTGTTGACACCATTGAAGACGAGGTGTCGCTATCGCCCAACCAAAAAAAGTATTTTTGTTCCGAATTTATAGACGTAGTCAAAACTGGTTTTAATGCCGAACCGTTTGCGGTAGACCTCGCGCCGCTGTTGTCCGAACAAACCAGCCCTGCTGAGCATACCTTAATCCATGTTTTGCCTAGGGTCATCCAAATCACCCATAGTTATGACGAAGCCCAAATCGAAGCCTTGGCCTGTTGCGTAGAAACAATGGCGGACGGGATGCCGATTTTCCAAGCGCAAAATTTGCATGACGGCTTGCCGACCCTTGCCGACCTCGACAAATACTGCTATTACGTCGCGGGTTGTGTGGGCGAGATGTTGGCAAAATTGTTCTGCCATTATTCGCCTGAAATCGCCGCGCACCGCGAAGAGCTTATGCAGTTGTCGGTGCGCTTTGGTCAAGGTTTGCAAATGACCAACATCCTCAAAGATATTTGGGATGATGCCGAACGTGGCGTGTGCTGGTTACCACAAGACATTTTTAACGAGGCGGGGTTCGATTTAAAAACCCTAAATCTCACTACAGATGACGAACATTTTCGGCTGGGCCTAAGCCGCCTGATTAGCATCGCCGATGCGCATTTGCACCAAGCCCTGATTTACACACAAAAGATTCCGGCTCACGAGGTCGGTATCCGTAATTTTTGTCTGTGGGCTTTAGGCATGGCGGTATTGACCTTGAAAAAAATCAAACAAAACCTCAATTTTAAATCCGGCGATCAAGTCAAGATCACCCGCAAAAGCGTAAAGGCCACGATATTGGCCAGCAAAGTAGCAGGGCGCAGCAATCTCTTGCTCAGCCTGTTGTTTAATTTAACTAGCCGTGAGTTAAAAAGCCCGGGCTGGACTTATTCCATAGCTTCCTCAAAAGCCAACTTAGACCTTTAAGGACCTATCTTATGTTTACTGACGCACAGACCCAAACACCGTCCGGCACAGTTGCCAGTTCAGCAACGGCAATTTATGCCAAACCCTATAACCTCGACAAAGCCATTAGCCGTGCGCAAGACAAGCTGCTGAGCTTGCAAAATCCCGACGGCTATTGGGTGTTTGAATTGGAAGCCGATTGCACGATTCCATCAGAATATATTCTGATGATGCACTATTTGGGTGAAATCGACCTGGCCCTGCAAGCCAAGATTGCGGTTTATTTGCGCTCGCGCCAAGCAGAAGACGGCAGTTACCCGCTGTTTACGGGCGGCCCTGGTGACATCAGTTGCAGCGTAAAAGTGTATTACGCCTTAAAATTGGCGGGCGATTCCCCTGACGACGGACACATGGTGCGTTTGCGTGCCTATATCCTCAGCAAAGGCGGCGCGGCAAAAGCTAACGTGTTTACGCGTATTGCCTTGGCAACGTTTGAACAATTGCCTTGGCGTGGTGTGCCTTACATTCCCGTCGAAATCATGTTGCTGCCCAAATGGTTTCCTTTCCATTTGGATAAAGTCTCGTATTGGTCCAGAACCGTAATGGTGCCTTTGTTTATCCTATGCACTTTAAAAGCCACGGCTAAAAACCCGAGCAAAACGCAGATACTGGAACTTTTTGTCACCCATCCTGACCAAGAACAACATTATTTCCCTGAACGCACCCTGCTTAATAAAATCTTCTTGGGGCTGGACTTTTTGGGCCGCGCCACGCGTCCGCTGATTCCGAAAAAAGCCCATGAACATGCGCTGGAATTAGCCAAAAACTGGATTATCGAACGCTTAAACGGCGAAGACGGTTTAGGTGGTATTTGCCCTGCGATGATGGGTGCTTATGAAGCCTTGTTGCTGTTAGGGATGCCTAAAGACCACGAGCTGATCGTCACTGCGCGTAAAGCCATCGACAAATTATTGGTCATCAACGAACACGACGCCTATTGCCAGCCCTGCTTGTCACCTGTTTGGGACACTGCTTTGGCGGCCTTGGCCTTACAAGAAGCCGACAAAGGCAAGGCTAGCGATCAAAAAATCGCTAACCCTGCGTTAACGCGTGCCTACGACTGGCTGAAAAGCAAACAACTGTCTGACGAACCGGGTGATTGGCGCATCTCCAAGCCTGATTTGGCTGGCGGTGGTTGGGCGTTCCAATTTGAAAACCCCTATTACCCAGATGTCGATGACACCGCCGTAGTAGGGTTTGCAATGGCGGAATCAGGTTTGCCGCATTTGGACGAATCCATCCACCGCGCTACCCGTTGGATAGTCGGAATGCAGTCTAAAAACGGCGGCTACGGCGCATTCGACGTGGACAACACCTATTATTATCTGGATGAAATCCCGTTTGCTGATCATGGCGCGTTATTAGACCCGCCCACCTCTGATGTCAGCGGACGTTGCGCGATGCTGATGGCAAAAGTCGCCCAAGACCACGATGAATACCTGCCCGCCTTGGAACGCACCATCAACTATATCCGTAGCGAACAAGAAGCCGACGGTTCATGGTTTGGGCGTTGGGGCACCAACTATATTTACGGCACTTGGTCCATTTTGTTGGCGCTAGAACAAACCGCGTTACCAAAAACCGATCCGCTGTACACCAAAGCCGTGGCTTGGCTAAAAAGCGTGCAACGCGAAGACGGCGGCTGGGGCGAAGACAACTACAGCTACCACGACAAAAGCGTCAGCGGCAGCTACCGTTTTAGCACTGCATTCCAAACCGCTTGGGCCACCTTGGCATTGATGGCAGCAGGAGAAGCACACAGCCCCGAAGTGAAGGCTGGGATAGATTTTATCTTGCATCACCAACAAGCGGATGGCGTTTGGAATGACAAATGCTTTACTGCGCCAGGCTTCCCTAAAGTGTTCTATCTTAAATACCACGGTTATGACAAATTCTTCCCCTTGTGGGCGTTAGCCCGCTACCGCAACGAGCTAAACACAAAGTGATTATTGGCATCGTTGTTGCCCTGCCCGAAGAGCTGGCTACGCTGACCGCAAGCACTGTTGCCAAAGGCGGTTGTTTGGCGCTGACCGATAAAGTGTGGGTGGCGTGTTCGGGTGCGGGTGCTGCCAATGCAGCGGAAGCCGCCAAGTTGTTGGTTGCCAATGGTGTAAATCGACTGATAAGTTGGGGCTGTGCGGGTGCGTTAAGCCCTGACTTACGTTCGGGTGATTTAGTTGTCGCGGAGCGATTGATTGCGGCCGATACCGAAGAACTGACGATGGATGTGTTTTGGCACACCCATACCCTAGACCGTTTGCAAACGTCACACACCGTGTATACGGGCGATTTGGTGGAGACTTTGGCAATGGTTGCATTTAGCAAAGATAAGCAGCGGCTACACGAACAAACTGGCGCGATTGCCGTAGACATGGAGAGTGTCGCGGTGGCTAGGGTGGCTTGGCAATATGCGCTGCCTTTTCTCAGCATCCGCGCGATAGCCGATCCGGCCTCAATGGATTTGCCGCCCGCCGTGAGTTACGCGCTGAATGCCAATGGCGAGATTGAATTGTGGAAATTGTTGGTATTCCTGTTGCGGCATCCTACCCAAATACCCCGCTTGATAAAGCTGGGCCTACATTTTAATGCCGCGATGAAAACGCTGGAAGCGGTTGCCGAGCAGCTTGAGCTTAACGATACCCCGCGCAATTAGCTTAATCCCAAGCGTTCTGCCTTGCCCGTTTGAACGTCGCATCCCCTCTTTTGAACTTGTTACCGTTATTATGACTTTTAGCATTGCCGAACTTTTTGCCCAACATAGCACTGATAAATTTGCCCTACACGAGCAGCACCTGAACAACCAAATGGTCAGGATGCTAAAGACCATAGGCTATGACCGCCACTACCAACGCGCAGTAGGGCAGTATCTTTACGACCAAGAAGGCACCGAATATCTGGATTTGTTAAGTGGTTTCGGCGTGTTTGCGATAGGCCGTAACCATCCTACGGTCATTAGTGCCTTAACCGAAACCCTTACCCTCGAATTGCCTAATTTGGTGCAATTGGACGTATCCATCCTGAGCGGTTTGCTGGCTAAAGAAATCTTAAAAACCACACCCGACAATCTCGACAAAATATTCTTCTGCAATTCCGGCACCGAAGCCGTAGAGGCGGCGATCAAGTTTGCCCGCTACACCACCAAGCGCGACAAAATCGTGTTCTGCGAGCACGGCTACCACGGCCTGACTATGGGTGCGTTGTCGCTTAATGGCGAAGAAATTTTCCGCGAAGGCTTTGGTAGTTTGCTGCCAGGATGCAGCGCCGTGCCGTTTAATGATCTTGCCGCCTTAGAACAGGCACTCAGCAACAAAGACGTGGCGGCCTTTATCGTCGAGCCTGTGCAAGGCAAAGGCGTGAATGTCCCCGATGACAATTATTTGCCCGAAGTCGAACGCTTGTGCAAAAAATACGGTACTTTGTTTGTTGCCGATGAGGTGCAAACTGGCTTAGGCCGTACCGGAAAGTTCTGGGCCATCGACCATTGGGGCGTTAAGCCCGACATGATTTGTATGGCAAAAGCCTTATCTGGCGGCTTTGCCCCCGTGGGTGCGGTGGCGATTACCCACCACATCATGGACAGCGTGTTTAACCGCATGGATAGGGCCGTCGTACATGGCTCTACCTTTGCCAAAAACAACTTGGCGATGGCGGCAGGTTTGGCAACCCTGCATGTGCTGGAACAAGAAAAATTGGTCGAAAACAGCTTGGCAGTCGGTACCGACATTATCAACAGCCTGAATGCCATGTCAGGCCGCTATGAATTCTTAAAAGAAGCGCGTGGCAAAGGCATGATGATCGCGATTGAATTTCAATCGCCCAAAAGCCTGACCCTAAAAGCCGCTTGGGCCATGTTAGAAGCCGCGAACAAAGGTTTGTTCTGCCAAATGGTGACTATCCCCTTATTTAAAGAACACCACATCCTTACGCAAGTGGCAGGGCATGGTATGAATGTCGTCAAACTTTTGCCGCCCTTAAACTTAAACCAAAAAGACCGTGACCACATAGTCACTGCGTTTGACAAAGCGATTGCCGACACCCACCAAGTGCCGGGATCAATTTGGGATTTGGGTAAGAACTTGGCGGGCCATGCCCTAAAAAGCAAAAAAGGGTAAATTTGTTCATGAGCAAGTGGCTATCGTACCTCTTAATCATAGCGAGTCTGTCCGCGACGGCACAGGCAGTCGCCCATGCTGTGGTAACGGATTACTCGTTAAAAATCCGCGCCATCCACGCGCGTAAGCCAGACCAAGTGGAGTTGAGCTTCAACTCAAAAATTGAATTGGGCCTGTCGCAAATTTTTTTGGTGCGCAAAGGCGACAAATTAGAATTATTGACTGCCAGTATGGGTAAAAAACAGGGGCAGATCATTGTCCACATCCCCGCCTTGACGGTCGGTGAGTACGCGCTCAAATTTAAGGTTTTTGCGGCTGATGGGCATCTGACCGAGGATGTCATCCATTTTTCAGTATTACCATAAGGGCGTGTTGTGGCAGGTATAGCGGATTTTCTTGATTCCCTCATCGGTGGACTGGATCTGATATGTTTTTGTCTGGCTATCGGCGGCTTGTTTTGGGGGCTATTGGTATTGCGTCCTTGGCAACATCAAGCCGGATACAATGCCGTGCTGTTGCAAAAAACCATTCTGTTGATTTACAAAGGCGCGTTTTGGTTGGCGGCGGCGCAGTTTTTTAAAATAATCCTCAAAGTTTGGTTGATGACGGCGATATTGGACCGCTGGCCTTTTCCCGAATTTGCCAGTACGACGCAATTTATAGGCGGCATTATCCGTACCTTGCTGACCTTAGGTTTGGCGATTTACTGCCAGCGTGTGTTAGCGGTCAATTCCTGTTCCAAAAGCCATTGGCTAACAGCGGCTGCGGTCGCCGTACCGATGTTGGTTTCGGGTGCTTGGCTAGTCCATGCGGCGGGGCGTTTTGAGAACACTTATACCCTGATGGCCTTAACGGTGTTCCACCAACTGGCAGCAGCGGCTTGGATAGGTGGAGTCTTCCAATTGGTTAACTTATGGTTGTTGCGCCAAAGCCAACAAGTTGAAACCACTTTGTGGCCATTTTTACTCAGTCGGTTTTCCCATTTTGGCATGGTGTCTGTCGTGATGATTTTAGTGACAGGATTGCCGATTGCGCTGCAATATATCGATAGCTGGAACGGCCTGATAGGCACGGGGTATGGTAATTTGCTGATGGTTAAAATTATCTTGATGTCCTTGGCCTTGGGCTTTGCCGGATTAAACCGCCGTGCGGTGTTGGCATATCAGGCCTCAGGCACTTATTATCCTATGCACCACCGAGTTCCTTATTACATAGAAGCCGAGACTTTTGTGTTAGTCACCTTATTGTTTACGGCGGCTAGCTTGGCATCACAGCCCCCCGCGATAGACATCCCAAGCCTAACCGCCACTTGGCAAGAAGTGCTGAATACCTTTGCCCCGCAAATACCCCAAATCACCTCGCCTAGCCATACCGCATTAATAGCAGGTGAAGCAGGGCGGGTAGCCATTATTGGTCAAGTGCCGTCTTTGGCAGCGACTGAATGGTCCAATTACAACCACAATATTGCGGGTATTTTTCTGACGACGATGAGTTTTTTTGCCATGTTGTCCTATATTCGGCAATTGCCTGCGCCGTTCGCATTTCTAAACCCTGCTATACCCTATGCCCGCTATTGGCCTTTAGGTTTTGTCGGCTTGGGTATTTTTCTGTTTTTCCGCAGCGATGCCGAAACCTGGCCCCTAGGCCCGATTGGTTTTTGGGAAAGCACCTTCAATAATGGCGAAGTCTTGCAGCACCGCATCGCCACCTTGCTGGTGTTTGTGCTGGGCCTATTTGAACTGAGTGCGCGTTTGACCAAAAAAGCCGACAGCAAGCTACCATTTGTGTTCCCGTTTTTGGCGGCTTTTGGCGGCCTGATGTTGCTGACCCATTCGCATGTTGGCTTTCAGGCCAAAAGTGCGTTCTTAATCCAAGTGGGACACACCACTATGGGGGTGTTTTCCCTAATTCTAGCCTGTGGTCGCTGGCTAGAATTAAAACTCGACAAGCCGGGTAAAGAGTATGCCGGTTTTATTTCTGTTGCCGCCCTGTTTCAGATTGGCATCATTCTGATGTTCTACCGCGAGCCTCTCTATTAATTATGAATACCTTATTAAACTACCCCTTGTTGAGCCTTATCAACAGCCCCGCCGACGTCCGCGAACTCAGCAAAGACCAGCTCAAGCCGCTCGCCAAAGAACTGCGTGACTACCTGACCCACACCGTGAGCATCTCCGGCGGGCACTTTTCCGCAGGGCTGGGCA
>JABFST010000100.1 GCA_013140465.1 Methylococcaceae bacterium | reverse complement strand
GATAAAGGTCGGGTTCATCAAACGGCTTTCCACGGTTTTTTCAAAAATCTCAATTTGCACCTTGCCCAAGCCGTAACCGTCTTTAACGGGTATACGCAGCTTTTCAGCCACCTTAACCGCCGCCTCACGCGTCGCCAAATCGGCTGCCGTCAGGTCAGGGTTAAAATGCAAAATCGATTCCACGACTGTCATGCGCACAAACGGTTTGCCAAAATCGTAAAGTTCGCCTTGGTAAGTCACCTCGGTTTGCCCTAACACTTCCACGGCAATGCCACGCAACATGGCTTCGGTCAAATCCATCAGATCGCCATATTCGGCGTACGCTTGGTAAAACTCCAGCATGGTAAATTCGGGGTTATGGCGGGTAGACAGCCCTTCGTTCCTAAAATTACGGTTAATCTCAAACACCCGCTCGAAGCCGCCGACCACCAAGCGTTTTAAATACAATTCCGGCGCAATGCGCAAAAACATATCCATATCCAACGCATTGTGGTGCGTGGTAAAAGGCCGCGCCGTCGCGCCGCCGGGTATGACCTGCATCATCGGCGTTTCCACCTCCAAAAATTGGCGGTCAGTTAAAAATTGGCGGATATAAGCGACAATTTTAGAGCGGATTAAAAACGTGTTGCGCGATTGCTCGCTCATAATCAAATCCAAATAACGTTGGCGGTATTTGATTTCTTGATCGGCAATGCCATGAAATTTTTCCGGCAATGGGCGCAAGGCTTTGGTCAATAAGCGGATGTCATCCACCTTCACGCTCAGTTCCCCGGTTTGGGTGATGAACAATACACCTTCGGCACCAATAATGTCGCCGATGTCCCATTTTTTAAACTGTTCGTTATAAAAGCCTTCGGGCAAGGTATCGCGTGTTACATACAACTGGATTTTGCCGGACATATCTTGAATATGCGCAAAACTGGCCTTACCCATCACCCGCCGCGTCATCATCCGTCCCGCCAGTTTCACGCGTATCGGCTCGGCTTCCAGCTCTTCTTTGGATTTCTCGCCGTATTCCGCCAATAGTTCACCCGCAACCACATTGCGGCGAAAATCGGTAGGGAAGGCAATACCGCCATTTTCCCGCAGTTCATTCAGTTTGCTGCGGCGTTGTTTGATTTGTTCTTGTTCGTCTTGTTGAATATCGGACATGGTTTTAAATAAAGTAAAAGGTAAAAAAGTGGCGGATAGCGTTAGCCTGAGGTGATAAGACGCGTGTTACCGCTGATAAAATAATTAAGCGGGGAAGTATAGCAGCTTCACTAAAATCCTATGGGTAGCAAATTTTGCCCCGCTGGGATAGCTATAAACATTGTAAAATTTACCTGCCCAAGTGACAGGACGTTTAAAAAAGCTCATATTGCTCAGGTTTAGCAACCTGTATTGTAGCTTCATTGCCGTATTTATCTCTGACGGCTTTGGCGAAAATATCAACGGCATTTTCATGGTTAACTAAGAACCAATTTATATGGTTTTTAAGGTATTCATCACGCACATCTGGCTTTCTAAGGTCGTTAGGGACACGTTCCATCCGTGGATCAACGCTATCAAAGCCGTTAAAAGGCAGTGACAACCTTTCTTGGGTCATAGCAACATAATCGGGGTTTATTTCAAAACCAATGGCATTTCTGTTAAGTTGCTGACACACCCTTAGGGTTGTTCCGCTGCCTGAAAAGGGGTCTAGTATCAAACCTTCTTCGAGGCTGGACGCTAATACCATGCGTTCAATTAGACCTTCTGGCTTTTGGGTTGGATGGTTTTGTCTATTTGGATTTGAATAATGTACATGGGAAAACTGCCACACATCGCCTGGATTGGCTCCACGCATATTATTACGCGCACGGTAATATTTTTGGGGAACCCTTACATTATCCAGATTAAAAATAAAGTCTTTGCTTTTATTAAAAACTAAGATGTCATCATGTCTAGGGGAGAAGCCCTTGGTTTTACCCATACCTTGCGTATAGTGCCAAACCACCCAGCTGTTAAAATACAGGTTCAAGTCACGCTCTAAAATATCGTATAAATAAGATATAAAACGAACCCCCATGAACACATATAGCGTTCCTGTGGGTTTTAATACTCGTTTAGCTTCGGTTAGCCAGCATTTGGTAAAATTAAGATAATCATCAAAAGCTTTCAAATCATGATTATTGCCATAATCTTTCCCCAAATTATAGGGGGGGTCGGTGATGATAAGGTCAACAGATCCGTCACAAATTTGTTGAAAAAGGGCTATGGCATCGCCGCATTGAATGTCAATTTTCGCCATTATTTAATCCATCCATATTGGTTTGCATAATTTAACCAAGCGGGAAAACCTTTGTGTGAGGCAATACATTTTCTATCAAGTAATTGGCAGAACTCCCAAGTAGAATGCTTTTGATAAGTAACGTAGTGGATGTCTTTTATTTGTATTTGTCCCGTGCCTAATGCAGGGTTATAGCTGATGTCAGAATCAGCTATATATTTTAAGTCGTAAGATTTGAAGTCAACGATTTCCATAATACCCATCATCATTTCTGTAATCGGGTCTTTGGTGCTATAAACGCTATGTTTAACCGATAAAATAATAAAAATATAATCTGGATTTTTAATATAAGCGGTTCTGATCCGTGCAAAAGAAGTAATATTGGGTGCTTTACCACTATTTTTAATGTCTTTTGAGGTTGCTTTTACGTCAACATTGGCAGTGACAATTGATTGCCTTTTCCGTATTTTTTTAAATTGTAAAATAATGTCTGCCATATTGAGCCGTTCCCCTGCTTCAACATTTAGCAATTGATATTTGTTGTCATCATCTTCTAACGCATCAAAAAAAACTTCATAAGCCCACGCTTCAATAAAAGGCCCTGCGATTTTATTGACATTTTCCATTGGAATGCCAAGTTTTAGGTTTGTATTGATAATGATTTTATTACGTCCTGTATCCATTGCATCTTTAATGATGCTGTCGATAGTATGAACTACAAAATTTGAGCAGGTTTCATAATCTTCACATTCATTTGGAATTTTGAAATCCAGTTCTTCATAATTCATGTTTACTACGTCCTTATTTCAAAATTAATTGCCATTAACAAAATAACCACCCAACATTACAACGCCCCCACTTTGTCCCGTTTTATAAAGCCAGCCACACTCGATGCTTACAACCCACTCTTCAAACTCGCCTCAATAAACTGATCCAAATCGCCATCCAGTACCGCTTGGGTGTTGCCTGTTTCTACCCCCGTGCGCAAGTCTTTTATGCGCGATTGGTCCAGCACATAAGAGCGGATTTGGCTGCCCCAGCCGATGTCAGACTTGGTGTCTTCTAGGGCTTGGGCGGTTTCGCTGCGTTTGCGCATTTCCAACTCGTAGAGTTTGGCTTTGAGTTGCTTCATCGCGGTGTCGCGGTTTTTGTGTTGCGAACGGTCGCTTTGGCATTGTACGACGATGCCTGTGGGGTTGTGGGTCATGCGCACGGCGGATTCGGTTTTGTTGATGTGCTGGCCTCCCGCACCGCTGGCGCGGTAGACATCCACGCGCACGTCGGCGGGATTGATGTCGATGTCGATGTCATCATCAATTTCAGGCGAGACAAACACCGAGGCGAACGAGGTGTGGCGGCGGTTGCCGGAATCGAACGGCGATTTTCTGACCAAGCGGTGCACGCCAGTTTCGGTGCGCAGCCAGCCAAATGCGTAATCACCTTCAAATTTAATGGTCGCGCTTTTAATGCCCGCGACATCGCCTTGGGATTCTTCAATCAGCTCGGTCTTAAAGCCTTTGCGTTCACCCCAACGTAAGAACATGCGTTCGATCATCGATGCCCAATCTTGGGCTTCGGTGCCGCCCGAGCCGGATTGGATGTCTAAAAAGGCGTTGTTGGCATCCATTTCGCCCGAGAACATGCGCCTAAATTCCAAATCAGCCACGCGCTTTTCAAAATGTGCCAAGTCGTCAACGACGGTGTCTACCGTTTCATCATCGTCTTCTTCAATCGCCATCAGCAGCAATTCTTCGGCATCGGTGAGGCCGCGCTCCAGCTCGGTGATGGTGTTGACGATAACTTCCAATTGCCCGCGTTCTTTGCCTAGGGCTTGCGCTAGTTCGGGGTTGTCCCAAATTTTGGGGTTTTCCAATTCGCGCAAGACTTCGACCAAGCGTTCGCTTTTGCTGTCAAAGTCAAAGATACCCCCTAAGGGAATCACCACGGCTTTTAAGGTCGGCTATTTTGTTTTTAATCGGGTTTATTTCTTGCATGGGATAGTTTAACCAGTGGGTATCGATGCGTAGCGTGCTACGCAAGTCGAAGAAAACTTTAAAAAAAGAGTGTGATTATAAACTATTAGCGGGTGGGGTTCATCGTGAAGTTATAGAGAACGCAGGAAGTAAAGCGACATTAAATCCCCCTCACCCTAGCCTCTCCCTGAGGGAGAGGGAGTTTAATGTAGATTTATCAACTTCGGACTCTATACAGCAGATGGGTATTCTTCTATGCCTACGTTGCGTAGCGGGAGATTGGAACGAGGACGCCCATAGGTTGATGTGTTGGTTCGGGTGAAGCGCAACACATCATAGTCAGTGGTTATTTAGGCGCAGTTAGCAGCCAGTTTGCCCTGCTTTAATGGCACTAGGGATAGTTTCGTTGCCACTTTGGTTGCAGAAAGAGTAAG
>JABFST010000257.1 GCA_013140465.1 Methylococcaceae bacterium | reverse complement strand
CCGCACTAAATTCAAGCTTTTTTAGATTTTTAAAAAAGAGGGATTCGTGCGGGGTAATGACTTGAAAATAGGCTATAAATTGGGGGTTGACTTTTTTATGACAGGCCGGAATAAGGCTGTTTGAACGCAAATGAAAACAGCCGTTTCCGGCACACCGCGCCCACGATTTGCCGGAAACACCACTTTTCGCTTACGCTCAAAGCGGCTTATTCCGGCCTACAAAGCTGGATTTATCGCGTCAGGATTTTTCGCTTCTGTCATATTTGCGTTTCCGTCAGCAAATGGGTGGCTATTGGAGACGCGATAAATCGCGTCTCTACAGTCTAGTTCCCACGCTCCGGGTTTTATAGTTCCCACGCTCCGCGTGGGAATTCATCCCGCAACGCTCCAGCGTTGCGTTTATCTCGCTTCCAAGCTCTGCTTGGGAATGCCTACCCTTAAGCTCTGCTTGATGAGGTTTAACACGAAACCACGCCACGGTCAGCCGTGTAGGGCGCAATAGTCATCCTACGCTTTTATTACTGGCATCCACCTTACGGATTATTTTTAAACAATTTGTGCTATTTGTGGACATAATGAGGCTCTCTAGGCTTATTTAGGATTACGCCATGCACAAAACCGTTTTGCTTACCGCCATATTGGCGGCTTACAGTTTATCCGCCACTGCCCAAGAACAACGCCAAACGCTGTTGCTAAGTCCGCCGCAACGGGCGCATGTGCTTGCTGAAATGCGGGGGTTGTTGACGGGTACACAACAATTGCTCAGCGCTTTGGCTCAAGACGACCTGACCGCCGCCGCACAGCACGCGCAATCCTTAGGTATGGGGATGGCTGGTTCTGCCGAACACCATTTGGCCCAGGTATTGCCACCAGCTTTTATGCAGTTGGGCATGTCTTTACACCAAGATTTTGATGCGCTCGCGGCGGATACCAAAACCGTAAAAGATCCTAAATACAGCTTGCGGCAATTGGCGGCGGCCTTGAACAAATGCAATGTCTGCCATGATGCCTATCAGATTAGCATCGCTGATGCACCTGCGGATGAGGCCCGCTTGGATGAAGTCGCCGCACGCGGTCGTCATGTCATGCCGTTTGCGTTGGAGCAAACCCGCCACATTTTCACTAAAACCCCGCAGGGTGGCATTCAACAAGTCATTGTTATCGATAAGGCCAACACCGCCCAAATTGCTTTAATACAAACCCACCTAAGCAAAATTGCCGCCGAATTTAGCCGGGGTGATTTTTCTGACCCAGCAAAAATTCATGGCGACACAATGCCCGGGCTGGCAACTTTACGCACTGCCAAACCGTTGCAGCTTAAGGTCGCCTACCAAACCTTGGCGGATGGCGCCCAAATCACCTATACCAGCGACCACGCCGAATTGGTTGCCGCCGTCCACCAATGGTTTGCCGCCCAACTCAGCGACCATGCCCGCCATGCCCAAGCTGGACATGCGCACCATCACTAACTGATAACATGCTGTGCGGTTTTGATGTGGCCTTACCCTAACGCCAGACTCAAAAACTGCACAGTTTTGGCATGATAGGTATAATTGCACTTGATTTTACCTATTGCCCTTGTCCCCCCCCCATGTTATTTAGCAAACTCAATGCGTTGGTGTTCCGTTATATCCGCGCCATTGAGATGATAGGCGTATTAATGCCTTTCCCTTAGTCAGTTGCTTAGGCCCAGACAGCCCGTTCTTTTTTGTTTGGGCGTTTAACACTACCGATGCGGTGCTGTTGTCGTGGTGTTCCTTGCTAAAAAAGGACAGTGCTTACACGTTACTAAATGTGTTTTGGATCTTCGTGGGGATGGTCGGCATGTGCAAAGCCAGCCCTTGGTCGTTTGCCATGATTAAAGCGGAAATTTTGCCCGTTTTGGTGCCTGTAGTCTCCTTATTTAACCCCTAACCCCTTGCACACTATGCAAAACATTCTTCGCATTTCCTTAAACGTTAAAAGCTTATTAGGTTTTACCGCCAAGGTCAGTTGTAAAGGTAAGTTTTTGTTGGACATTAATGAAGTGAATGCGATGGTTAGAGCATTTCATGAAAATACCTGTTAAATTTTAGTGGTGGATTATTATGTTGACCAGTATAAAAATCGAAAAATTATTTGATATTTTCGATTACGACATAACGTTTAAAGAAGAAGGGATTACCCTTTTGACAGGGCCTAATGGTTACGGCAAAACCACAGTATTGAAAATACTGGATGCCTTGGCTACACAAAATGGATTCTTTTTTGTCAGGTTGTTGTTTGAAAAAATCACATTAAAGTCCTCGGGTGATGATTTTATAACGTTGGAAAAAATAAATAATGAGGTTTTAATAAAGGCTAAACATCAATTAAATCCTATACGTTGGAGCATCAAATCGCTGGAAAAGGTTTTAAAAGACCTTCCTTTTTTTCGTGCCATAGATGAAAACCGATGGATGGATAGGCGTACTGACGAAATTTATAATGCAGACACGTTATTGCAAAAAGTCATTATTGAATTTCCTGAGCTTTTGGAAGAATTAAAATTCATTCGGTTTCCTAAGATGCCAGTTGTGTATTTTATTCGCGAACAACGGTTATTATACCCAGTACCTGACAATAGGATGAGGGCAAAACAAAGAAGCTTTTTTGAGTCACAATTAGATAATGACGTGAGTGCTTTTCGTAAGACTATTGAAGAATATGCCAAAGATCTTCGGGATACTATTAAAGAGACCTTGGCTAAATCATCACAAATCACCCAACAGCTGGACAGCAGCTTTCCACGCCGCCTGTTTGACCAGGCTCGTGGCATTTCTGAAAATGAGTTTAACCAGCGTTTTGAACACGTTAAATCTATACAGCGGGCATTGGCAGAATATGGCCTGTCTGACATAAAAGAAGATAGCCACCCTACTTTTAAAGAAGAAAATGCCAAGGCACTTTGCGTCTATCTTGATGATACCGAACAGAAATTAGCCGTGTTTTCTGGCTTACTGGATAGGTTAAAAATATTTACTGACATTTTGAACGAGCGCCGATTTACTTTTAAGCGTATTGATATTTCCAAAGAAGACGGTTTTAAATTTAGCACGAGTCAAGGTAAATCGCTAGTTTTGGGCGATCTCTCATCAGGTGAGCAACAAGAAGTCGTATTACTTTATGAGTTATTGTTTAAGGTTAAACCAAAAACGCTAGTATTAATTGACGAACCTGAGCTTTCCTTACATGTGGTTTGGCAAAAACAATTTCTGGATGATTTGTTTAAAATTGTTGCATTGCAAGATATTAATGTAGTTATTGCCACACATTCACCGCAAATTATTAATAACCGTTGGGATTTGACTGTCGATTTAGAGGAAAACTTTCAATGCGAAAGTATTTAGATGAAAACTCAACAATCAATACGATACGCCTTGAACTTCGTCATCCAGCCGGAAAAAATTATATCTGGGTGTTGGTTGAAGGTGAAACTGACCAAAAGCTTTTTGCAAAGTTAATCAATGGCAAGAACACTAAAGTTGAGATAGTGCATGGCGGTGTTGCAAGCTTGCGTAAAGCCTTAGCTATTCTGGTTTTAGAAACCCGACAAATTCTTGGTATCCGTGATGCGGATTTTCTACATATAGATCATCAAGCAGAAACCATAGCGCAGCTTTTTTTAACCGATGCCCATGATAGTGAAATGATGCTGATAGCTTGCGATACGGCTTTTCAGGCGGTTGTGGCGGAATGTTTTCTGATTAAGCTTGCTGAATATCACGATTTGCGCACTCGGCTATTGGCCTCTTTGGTGTTTTTAGGGGGTATCCGTTGGCTGAACCACACGGAAAACCTCGAGCTAAATTTTAAAGGGATTAATTTTGCAAATTTTTATGATGCCGCTCATTTAACCCTAGACAAGCTTAAGTGCCTACAAGAAATCGAGGGGCGTTCGCCTAACAAAAAGCGTGCTATCCGACTGGAGGAAGTCGATCAAAAAGCAGCATTGACTGATGACTACTACAATTTGATTAACGGACATGATTTTGAGAAAGCATTTGCCTGTCACGTTAAATGCCATACAACAGCCAGTAAGGCAATAAAAGACACGGACATCGGTAAAGGGTTGCGTTTAGCTTATCGTATCGATGATTTTCAAGAAACAAAGCTTTATGCCAAGCTTAAAAATTGGGAAATACACACGCAATACTTGTTGTTCTAAGTACGCTTATATAATCTACTCCAATAACCCAAACACTTGCCTATCTGCCGCATTAGCGGGATGGCTAAACGTTGATAGACTTTTTCTCGTATCTGCATTTTTTAACCCCTAACCCCTTGCAAACTATGCAAAAAATCCTCCGCGTACCTTTAGAAACAGGCCTGTTAGAGCTTGAGTTACAACCAGGCCGTATTCCTTTAAAACGCTTGCTGGGTTTTGCCGCCAGAGTCAGCAGCAAACGTAAGTTTTTGTTGGTCAGTAAAGTGTTGGGCAAGCATTATCCGGTCAGCCCCCAAATGATGGCGTGGTCCTACCGGGCTTTGGCGCGGCGCGTGCTTAGCAGTGGCGTAGGGCAGCATTCGCTGTGGTTGGGCATGGCGGAAACCGCAACCGGGTTGGGTTATGGGGTGTTTGAAGCGGCTTGTTTTGAGGGCGTAAAAAATGCCTTGTTATGCAGACGACGCGGTATTTT
>JABFST010000156.1 GCA_013140465.1 Methylococcaceae bacterium | reverse complement strand
GCCAACCCCAATTGGACCCACCACATCACCCTCGACAACTTGACCATCGTCAATTATGCCCATAACCAACAACAAGTGGGCATTAGCAGCAAATGCCCGTCCAGCCATTGGCTGATTAAAAACACGCGTATTGATAATGTCGGTACGGGCATGTATCTGGGTGATTCAGAAGGTACGCAGCCGTTTGTCAACGGCCTTATCCAAAACAACGTCATCCAAAATACCCTAGGCTATAACCTTGAGATTAAGCACCAGATCAATGGGCAGCGCGAACTCGCGTCTGCCGTGCAAGCGCAAGCCGACCAAGCAGGAAAAACCATCATCCGCCACAATGTGTTCAGCAAAGGCAAAAATTCGTCCCTAGGCGAAAACGCCCGCCCCAACGTCATGTTGGGCGGTTTTCCTACCGAAGGGGTGGGCAAGAACGATTATTACGAAGTGATAGGCAATTTTTTTTACAACAACCCTGTCGAGGCATTGTTCCAAGGGGCTGGCAACATCAATATGCTTAATAACATCTTTGTCAACCACGCCCGCCCAGAAGCGTTTCGGACGGTCTATTTCGCCCCGCGCAATGGTATCGCCCCGCAACAACTAAAAATCTTTCATAACACCGTCTGGTCCAATGCCACAGGCGGCGGCATCCGTGTTTACGACCCCGACGTAAAATATATGCAAACCGTTGTTGCCAATGCCGTTTTTGCCGACGATACCAACGTGGCGATCACCGCCAACAAAGCTTCAACCCACATCGAAGAAAATGTAGTTGACCACTACGCCAAAGCCGCAAACTATGTGCAATCGGCCAGCCGCGAACTCAAAACCCTCAATTTGCGCCCCAAAGCCGGACAACTCAAAGCCCAACAACCGACCGCGCAAACCCCGTTCAGGTCAGTGACCGATGCCGACAAAGATTTCAGCAACACCGTTTACGATTGGGCTTATCGCGGGGCTTATGGGCAGGATACGCCACCCTAAAACATATGGAGCCAGAAGCTGATAAACTCCCTCTCCCTCAGGAGGGTGTCGTAAAAGGTCGGTTGTTCATAATGTAAAGAAG
The DNA here is from genome assembly GCA_013140465.1 of Methylococcaceae bacterium. Lineage (GTDB taxonomy): Bacteria > Pseudomonadota > Gammaproteobacteria > Methylococcales > Methylomonadaceae > Methylobacter_C. The sequence goes on along the minus strand of JABFST010000156.1, from coordinate 3,614 downwards.
CATAACATTTTGATTTAATTGAGTTACGCCGCGCTAATCGAACTTAAATTCAGGCTTTTACGACACCCTCCTCAGGGAGAGGGTAGGGTGAGGGTGGATTTAATGTCACTTTACTTCCTGCGTTCTCTATACGACCGAGAGCAAACTCAAAGGGGCTTTTAGTGCAATACGTTCACAGTTTCTAGCGCGAAACTGCCCTACAGGTTCCATAAAATCGAGAAAAACCAAATGATTAAATCGCTTTACGTCATTACTTTTATTTTCTTAACGTTAGCTTTTTCTGCGTTTGGTCAATCTAATACCGAAATTGAGCAAGAGCTGGTCGGACATATCCAGAATATTCAAAAGTGGTCGAATTACACCGATGATTACAATGAGGATTTGCTTGCCAAAGAGAATGAGCTTTTCAAGAAGAAGTTTGTAGGCTATACAAAAATAGCTTCAACACTCAAGCATCAGTTCAATGAACTGGAAAAATACTTGTATCTCAATACCTCTGAAGATGGGAAATTACGCATATATTCTTGGGACACTGAAAGTGGAGGAACTATGCACTTTTTTTGTACCATTTATCAGTTTCAAGGTAAGGATGGCAAAGTTTATTCAGAGGTTACAGAGTACGAGGAAGGTGATCCAGGGATGTTTGTTTCTGATATTTTTGATTTTGATACTAATAACGGAAAAGTTTATCTGATTCGCTTTACCAGCGTCTTGAGTAGTGTGCTTAGTAATGAATCAATAGACATATTTGAAATTGTAGACAATTCACTAAATCAAAAAAAACTAATCAAAACAAAATCTGGTCTGACAAGCTCTATTGGTTTTGAATATGATTTTTTCTCAGTTATCGACAGAAAAGAAAATCCGAGAAAACTTATCCATTTTGAAAAGGAAAATAAAACAATCAAAATACCCGTAGTGATTGAAGATAAGAATTTTCTAAATGGCGGAAAAGTTACCGATAGGTTTATCAACTATAAATTCGACGGTACATATTTTCTGAAACAAAAGCAAAAGTAAGTTAAGAGGCTGGATAGCGTGTAGGGCGTTGTCGCGCGAGTAAAACCCCATACCCAATCCAGCATCGATACTTCGTTTAGGTGGATTGCTTGCGAGAATTCTCCTTACATTGCACCTGACCCTTAGAAGCATAACAACCCACTCGGAGCAAGCCCATGTCAGCCCTTATAAAACCCGCCGGACTCATCAGCGTTGACGACTATTTGAAAGAAGAACTCAAGAGCCAAGTAAAACATGAACTCATAGACGGTCATGTTTATGCAATGGCGGGTGTCAGTGCCAACCATGAAAGGATTGCAGGGAATGTGTACAGAAAATTTGGCAACCACTTAGAAAACTCCCCTTGCGAGCCGTTTGGCTCTGACATGAAACTGCGGGTCAAAGACAATTTCTTTTACCCAGATGTGATGGTCGATTGTCAATTTGACGAAACCGAGCCTTATTACACCGAAACGCCCGTACTGATAGTCGAAGTCTTGTCCCGTTCAACTCGGAAAAACGACGAAACCTTGAAATTAATGAGCTACATCAATCTCCCCAGTGTGCAGGAATATGTTCTGATAGAACAAGATATTGCTGATGTCACGGTATTAAGAAGACGCGAAGGTTGGCTACCCAAGCACTATTTTTTAGGCGATGACATCACCTTTGAAGCCATCGGCCTGACCCTGCCCGTCGAAGACATATATCGGCGCGTGCAAAATCAGGACGTCACGGCGTATTTGGCGGGTGAGGATGAGGATATTTAAAGCTTGGGCTGTTCACCATAAAAAAGACCTGCGAGGTTTATAAAACCTCGCAGGTCTGCCGCTATTGCTGGCATCAGGCAAGAAAGCCCCATACTGACCTGCACAATGGCGGGGTAGGGCAGTTTCACTAGATATACCCAAGCGACACGACATAACACCTGACCAAGCCCCCGCTTGAGTGAATTAATACCAAAACGATGACAAAAGTTATATTTTCCTAGATATATCCGTACAATCCCGCAAGCAATCCATCCCGATTTTTCCTGGTCATCCATGAATCAAAATACCCATACCCAACAAGCCATCGACATCTTACTTATTTGCGCACTTAAAGATGAATATGACCAAGTGCTGAAAGTGACTGACGGCCTGATCCAACCCGGTTGGCAGATACATCCCGACGCTAACGGCTGGCTAGTTGCCGATGCCTGTTTTACCACCCAACCCGGCAATCCGCTGACTATCCGCGCTACCCATGCCAGCTATATGGGACGCGAACAAGTCCAAGCTCTTGCCAGCAAACTTATTAACCAAAACCCTGCCAAGTGCATCGCCATGAGCGGTATTTGCGCAGGGCGGCGGGGCAAAGTGTCGTTAGGTGATGTGATATTCGCGGAACGTTTATGGTCTTATGATGCCGGCAAAACAACGGTTGAAAACGGGGAGCAACGCTTTCAAGGCGATATGCTGCAATATCGGCCATCAACGGGGTGGGTGCAACGGATGCAACATTATAAGCCTGCGCCCGATGCCGAATGGCTGGCCTTACGCCCCCAATTGCCTTACGAATATCAGGAAGATTGGGTGTTATTAAGAATTTTAGCCGGTGATACTAATCCCAGCCAGCATCCTGATTTCCAAAAAGAATGCCCTGATTGGACAGACGTTCTTAAACGATTATGGCAAAAAGCCAGGTTAGTAGAAAAAACACTGGATTTAACAGAGACAGGCCGCAAACGGGCTGAAGAACAACAATTGTTGTATCCGCATGGCCTACCTACACCCGCCCCGTTTAAAATCGAAATTGCGCCTATCGCCACTGGCGCAGCCGTCATCGAAGACCCCAAACTCTTTGACCGCCTCGCCGAATCCATGCGAAAAGTCTTAGGGATCGAAATGGAAGCCAGTGCCATAGGCGCGTTAGGCGAGATACATGACATCCCAGTTCTAGTGGCAAAAGGCGTATCCGATTTTGGCGATGCGTTCAAAGATGACCGTTATCGGCAATTTGCGGCTAGGGCGGCAGCTGAGTGTTTGATTGCCTTATTACGCGATGGTGAAAGCTTATTGCCTAACCGCGCAACCAGTATTACAGGAGTTTTGGCAGCAATTAGCCAATCAGGTATCCCGCGTGATCTTATCGAAGTGCTGGCGGAGCAATACCCCGATGTCCGCGATGCGCGTGCTTTATGGGAACGGGCAGGTGGTAAGGCAAGCCAAGTTGAGAACATTCCCCGCCCTTTTGATTTATGGCAAAAACTCTGGCAATTTTGTATTCAAGGTGCGGTAGTAGAGCCGCAGCTACTATTACAAGAGGCGTTAAAAGACCTTCCTAATAATCAAGTTTTAAAAAAACATTTAGATATACTAGGCGTTGGAATTCTATCTCCTAAAGAAGATGTAACTTTTTATTTTCATCAAGGAAAATTGAAAGTTAATGGTACGGTGTTTTGCTATGAATCGTTCGAGCTTTTCTCAAGAAACGTTTCATACCGTGAATACTTGGATTTTTTAGAAGATTCAGATGCGTCAGTTGTTGCAGGAACAACAGCCGAACCTTTTTGGAATGATCGCAAGACACATTTTCAAAATGTAAAACCTAAAATACAATTGGATAGTGATATT
>JABFST010000467.1 GCA_013140465.1 Methylococcaceae bacterium | reverse complement strand
AGGGCGGATATGGCGGCCGACTTTTAATAGCATCACGTCATCCAGTTCATAGTCTTTATGGCCTTGGGCTTGCCATAAATCGACCAGCTTGGCGGAATAAAACTTGTCGGTTAAAAAACAACAGCCGCCCGCAGGTTGGGCATAATCGTCAAAACCAAACTGTGCCGCCATTGCCATTTGCGGTTTGCGTGAGCGTCCGGTAATGGCGTGCAAGCGTTCCCGGTCTATCCAGCCTTCCACTTCCGGCAAGCTGGGCGGCAAGTTTTTGGCGCATAAAGGCCGCAACAATAAATCTGCCGCACCCGATTGTTTGGCGACGATGGGCATTTTAGATTTGCTTTGCGACATAGGCCGTTGGCCTATCACTTCACCCGTGATGATAAAGTCAAAGTTATTTTCAACCAGCCATTGCTTGGCTTTATTCACCATAAAAATTTTGCAGTCCAAACAGGGGTTTAGGTGTTGCCCGTAGCCGTGTTTGGGGTTAATCAAAACGTTTTTGTATTCTTCAATCACATCAATGATATGCAGTTTTATGCCCAATTGTTCCGCTACCCATAAGGCATTGTTGCGTTTGGGCTTGGTTTTGTCTTTTTCGCGGATAGCGTGGGTGTGGCCTTCTACACAAAAACCCGTAAAAAAATTGATGCCCTCTACATGAATGCCTTGCTCCATGACGGTTTTGGCGGCTAGCATGGAGTCTAGGCCACCTGATATTAAGGCGACCGCTTTTCTTTGTATACTCATAACGTTCTTGACAGTTAAAATCAGTGCATTATACGCTTTTAGCCTGTTGCTAGCCGCTAAATTGGCAACAGGCCAGCCCATCATGGCTATTATTTATTTGTTAAATAAGCCATTAATGCTCAGACTAGCCAGCTTAACCTTACCTCCATCCCACTGACGCGCTATCCCTTAAAACTACTATGGAATTTAAAGATTATCTCAAAATTCTCGTCCAAAACGACGGTTCGGACCTTTATTTAACCGCCAATGCGCCACCAGCGGCAAAATTTCAAGGCCAGCTGAGGCCACTAGAAAACGTCAAGCTCAGTAAAGATAGGCTTAAAGAAATAGCCTATTCGTTAATGGATGAAGACCAACAAAAAGCCTTTGAGTTGATCCCTGAGATGAACTTAGCCATTTCCGAAGCGGGCATAGGCCGTTTCCGCATTAATATTTTTAAGCAACGTAACTGTTTTGCCTTGGTTATCCGTAATATTAAAGTGGATATTCCGAATGCCGACAAATTAGGCTTGCCGCCTATCCTGAAAAAAACCATCATGGAAAAGCGCGGCCTGATATTGTTTGTCGGCGGTACGGGTTCGGGCAAATCGACCTCGCTGGCGGCCTTGATTGATTACCGCAACGCCAATGCCTCGGGCCATATCATCACCATTGAAGATCCCATCGAATATATCCACCCGCATAAAAAGTCTTTAGTCAACCAACGCGAAGTAGGCGTAGACACGATGAGCTACGAAGATGTGCTGAAAAATACCCTGCGCCAAGCCCCCGACGTGATCTTAATCGGTGAAATCCGTAGCCAAGAAACAATGGAACACGCCTTGGCCTTTGCCGAAACCGGGCATTTGTGTTTGTCCACCTTGCACGCCAACAACTCCAACCAAGCCCTAGACCGCATCATCAATTTTTTCCCAGAAGAACGCCGTGGGCAGTTGTTGTTAGATTTGTCGCTAAACTTAAAAGCCTTTGTTTCACAACGCTTAGTGCCTACGATAGACGGCAAGCGCACGGCGGCGATAGAAATCTTGTTGGGTACGCAGTTGATCCGCGACTTAATCCATAAAGGCGACATACATGGCATTAAAGAAGTCATGGAAAAATCCGAAAATGTCGGTATGCAAACGTTTGACAGCCATTTGTTAAGGCTGTTTAAGGAAGGCAAAATTTCCTTGGACGAGGCTTTACAAAATTCGGATTCACCCAATAACCTTAAACTTAAGATAAACCTGAGTGCGGGTTTGGGTTCATCCACCCGAGACTTGCCTGATGGGGCGGCAAAAAGTGATTTGATCGGATCGCTCTCCTTGCAAGCCATCCATAAGGAAGACGGCACGGAAGATGACGGGCATTAATGCGGCAATGTCCGATTCTGGCCTAGTACAAAGGCGTTTTTAAGCTATAATTGGTGACTTTTTACTGCCTAATGTGTCGCACCGTGACTAGCCAAACTAACGATTTATCAACCTTTCAGGGACTCATCCTCGCCCTGCAACATTATTGGTCAACACAAGGCTGTATTCTGTTGCAGCCCTTAGACCAAGAAGTGGGGGCGGGGACGTTCCACCCCGCCACTTTTTTACGCGCGATAGGCCCCGAGCCTTGGAATGCCGCGTATGTCCAGCCTTCACGCCGCCCTACTGACGGTCGTTTTGGCGAAAATCCCAACCGTTTGCAGCACTACTACCAATTCCAAGTGGTGTTAAAGCCTTCACCAGCTAATTTCCAAGAGCTGTATTTGGGGTCTTTACGCTATTTGGGCTTGGATTTGTTGGAGCATGACATCCGCTTTGTCGAAGATAACTGGGAATCGCCGACTTTAGGCGCTTGGGGTTTGGGCTGGGAAGTCTGGCTAAACGGCATGGAAGTCACCCAATTCACTTATTTCCAACAAGTCGGCGGTTTGGAATGTCGGCCTGTCACAGGTGAAATCACTTATGGTTTAGAGCGCATCGCCATGTATTTGCAAGGCGTCAATAGCGTCTATGATTTGGTGTGGACTAAAGGCCCGTTTGGCACCGTCACTTATGGCGACGTGTTCCACCAAAACGAAGTGGAAATGTCCGCCTATAATTTTGACCACGCCAATGTCGAGTTTTTGTTCCATTGTTTTGATACCTACGAACAAGAATGCACCAAGCTGATCGACCTTAACCTGCCATTACCCGCTTATGAAATGGTGCTAAAAGCCTCGCACACCTTCAATTTGCTGGATGCCCGCCACGCCATTTCGGTGACCGAACGCCAGCGTTATATATTGCGCGTGCGCACTTTGTCGCGTGCCGTGGCTGAGGCGTATTACGCGCGGCGGGAGTCGTTGGGTTTTCCGATGTGTCAGGAATAAACAGATGTTAAAAAGACTGTATGTCCATAATTACAAATGCTTAGTTAACCTTGATATAAACATTGATAAAAACTTTGGCCTTTTTATGGGTGAAAACGGATCAGGAAAAACGGCAGTATTTGATGCTTTATATGAAATTCAGCATTTTATAAGAAGTGGGGCTAGATTAGATGACAAGCTTAACACATCGTTTAAATCATCTACATTAACGCGCTGGCTGAATGAACCCGTCCAAAAATTTGAATTAGACATTAATGGCAATAGCGGACTATTCAAATATACTTTAGAAATAGAACACAATCTGGAACGTAAATTAATTCGTGTTAAGTCAGAGGCATTACTATTTAACAATCAGCCGTTGTACAAATTTTCTATTGAAGAACAAGATGGTATGTCAATCAGTGTTGGCAGGTTATTTAATGACCATCAAACCAGTAATGAAGGTATTCCTTGGGCATCCAGTTGGTTTAGTTCAGCCTTGGGATCCATACAAGAAAGGCATGACAATAAAAAGTTAAGCTGGTTTAAAAAATGGCTAGATCAGCTATATATTATAAAAATTACTCCTAGCACACTAAAAATTGAAATTGATACAGAAGAGGCTTATCCAGAAAGAAATTTGTCAAATTATGCTGCTTGGTTAAATTACTGGAACAACGAAAATAGCGAAGGCGTATTTTTAGTATTAACTGAATTAAAAAAAATTATTAAGGAATTTAAATCCTTTAAATTTACTCAACTTGGCTTGCAAAAAATATTAGAAGTTAAAATAGATAAGCTTTTTTATTTTTTTAACGAATTATCTGACGGTCAGCAAGCCCTGACTATTCTCTATACAATAATTTATTGTGTTCCTGAAAATTCGTTTATCTGTATTGACGAACCCGAAAATTTCGTAGCCCTGCCAGAAATTCAACCTTGGTTTGATAAACTTTACGACCAGTGCGCTGAAAGAGGTTTGCAAGCTTTGCTAATTTCGCATCATCCCAATATCATCAACTACTTGGCAAGCGATTCGGGTTATTGGTTTAGTCGTGAAAATAATTTAACCAGAATACAGAAAATTAGTGCAGAAAATGAAAGTGGACTTTCTGTCGCTGAGTTAGTGGAGTTGGGTTGGATTTATGACGAGTAAACGCCCACAAATCTATATTTTGTGTGAAGATAAAAATCACTATTACTTTGCCAGAAAATATTTTGAATTGTTAGGCATTAAAAACATACTAGGTAAATATAATCCTAAAGGCGAAGGCTCTGGTGCTGATTTTGTCACTAATAGTTACGAAAAAAGATTTAAAGCCTTTCGCCATAAAGCGGGTAGTTTCTTAGTCGTCATTATTGATGACGACACCAGAGACCGTATCCAAGATTTATACAACATCTACAAGCCATCAAAAAATGAGAATATCTTAATTTTTTCACCTAAACGCAATATCGAATCTTGGTTTCATTTTATTGAGACTGGCGATATGGATGTAGAAACTCATAAAGATGAAAAGGGTAAGCTTATGGATTACAAATCCAAATACAACTATTGCAAACCTACAGAATTTGCCAAAAAACTAAAAGAAGACATTTGCCAAAAAGGCTTGCCTG
>JABFST010000506.1 GCA_013140465.1 Methylococcaceae bacterium | reverse complement strand
GTTCTACATTGGGCGCAGGCGACATCAACATGATTTTGCCTTTGATAAGCTCTATCGCGTCATTAAATTGCCAGGTCATATAATCGGCATAAGTGTAGCTTTTGCTGAGATCCAATTGTTCTAGGCGGGTAATAGTCGTCATGGTTTCATCCTGTTGTTAAGTTTAGTTAAGGGGGCGTGTTGCCTTAAGCCGCCTTTGCCGCACAGTGCCAATCCTCCACACTCGCTTTTGCCAACAACGCTTCCACAAATTGCTCCGCCAACACCAAGTAGGCTGCCGCTGTTGGGCTTAGGGCATCGCCTAATAATACCTATTCGCATTGCTGTATATCCAGCGCGTGTTCAATTTATAGCTGAAAATAGGCCAGCAATTCTATCCGTCTTAAATTTTTCGTCCCAATACCCTCTTTAGAGAGATCAATAAGGTGGATCTGCCGGCCCCTGATAACCGCACATACCCATTCGTGGCGAATTGACTAACTCAAAAGGCTCGCCGTAATTATCATGCGGGTGGTTTTTGGCGTGTTCGTCGCATAAATAACCGCTGGCATTATCTTCATAAATACATTCGTTGCATAACCACCGTGCGGGCTGTTCGCATTCCATACAAGTCACTACGGGCATTTCATTCCGTGCCATCAGCATAATGGGATGTTTTGTTAAAGGTTTGCCTGTACGTTTACCGACAACTTTAACCAATGTGTGCGAAGAAGTGCCAAAATCGTAAATATGTTCCAATTCGCTAGTGTACTCAAAAATACTTTGCACAAAACTCGATTTGGGAATTTCATCTCCCCTCCAGCCACCAATTGAGAATTGGCTCATGTGACCGCAGCACTCCAGCCAAATGCTCCGCAAATATTTATCCAATGCTATTAATTGAGCAGTACCCTTCATTTCTAGGTGCATCCAGTACTCTTTTGAGTAAGCGTCTTGAATAAGCAGATGATACAAGGTCGCGCCAGAATTGGCGTTGCCTATGGCTTCCTGACGTTTTTTACAGCCACTTAGATGTTTAGTCATGCCGCGTTTAGCGTATGCTGCGCCGCAAAATAGGCATATACCGCGTGATCCTTTGTTTGCCATAGTTGTTTTCCTCAAAATCATAGTCTTAGGGTGTGCATTATTGAATGTGCGACTGAGTTAAACAAGGCTCGCTACTCATTCACCCACTAAAATTCGTGTGATAAGTTGGGGTTGGTATTAGCGCAAAGGCTGGGTGGGGTTCTGAGACCCATTAAATGGCTCTGTTATATGATCGGTATATGTGTCGCTTTTGCTGAGTTCCAGTGGGTAATCTTAGCCATAGTTTTCTGTTGCACCTTAACCCACCTTTGCCGCACAGCACCAATCCTCCACACTCGCTTTTGCCAACAACATTTCCACAAATTGCCCCGCTAACACCAAGTTATTTGCCGCTGTTAGGCTGAGTCCATCACCCAAGCCAAATTTTTCTGCACGGATGCTTAGCAAAAAACACGGCGGCAAGGGCAGGGGGCTAATGCGTTGGTAAACGGCTAATAAGGCCGCAGGACTCATGGCGTGGGTGGTGTAGCTGTTATCTTGTGCTGGGCTGATCGCGGCGAAAGCGAACGGTGGCGGGCAGTTGAGCGAGGCATCGGCAAATAACACCAACTCGCGCTGTTGTATATCCAGCGCGTGTTCAATTTGGAGCTGAAAATCGACCAGCACTTCTACCCGTTCCAAATCGCAATGCGCTTCGATATGCGCCAACAGCAGCGGCCCTAGCGCGTCGTCGCCACGGCTTAAGTTGCCGTAACCGAACACTAAAACAGGCTTAACCATGCGCTAGCCGATCGATGCGCCCGTCGCTGTGTTTGCGTAAGGTGTCGATTAGCTCGCCTTGCGCGTCTAGCAATTCCAGTTGCAAAGGCATTTTGCCTAGGGCGTGGGTGGCGCAGGACAGGCACGGGTCGTAGGCGCGGATTGCCACTTCCAGGTTGTTCAATAACGGTTCGGTCAGTTCGCGCCCCGACAAATATTCGGCGGCGACTTGCCGCACCGATTCATTCATCGCATGGTTGTTGCTGGTGGTGGAGACTATTAGATTGGCTTTGGTGACAATGTCATTGTCATCAACTTGGTAATGGTGGAATAACGTGCCGCGCGGGGCTTCTATCACACCGATGCCTTCATGGCGTTTTTCGCCTTGCGCGACCAACTCATGACCCAGCAAATCGGGGTCGTGGAGCAGGGCTTTAATGCTTTCGGCGCAATGCAGGGTTTCAATCAAACGTGCCCAATGGAAGGCCAAAGTGCTATGCACCATCGCTTCTGGGCTGTGTGCCTTAAATTCTAGGCGTGCGGCTTCGGCGAGCGGGGTGTTGATGAAATCACAATTATTCACCCGCGCCAAGGGGCCGACGCGATACCAACCGTCGTCTTTGCCCAGCGACAACAAATACGGGAATTTCATGTACGTCCATGACCGTACTTCTTCGTGGATGTAATCGTTGTAGTGGCAATAATCCACATGGTCGATAATCGTTGCGCCGTCAGCATTTTTGGCGCGTAGGCCACCGTGATACAGTTCCAAGGCACCATTGGTGGCGGTCAGCCCCAAATAATTGCTGCGGATAGTGGCAAAGTCATCGTAATACGGCAGTTTGGAGCAATGCACTTGCTTAACCAAGTCCACTGACGCTTTTGACCATGCGATCATTTGGTCGATGTCTTCCAGCAAATAATCGCGCTCGGCTTTGCTTAAGGCTTTGTTCATACCGCCCGGGATTGCTGCCGTGCCGTGTACGCGTTTGCCCGTGACCATGCGGATGACTTCTTGCCCGTATTTGCGCAACTTAACGCCTTGCACGGCCAAATCGGGGTGGGCCGCTAGCACGGCGATGATGGAACGTTGGCTGATGTCGCTTTCAAAACCAAACAATAAATCAGGGCTAGCAAGATGGAAAAAATGCAGCGCATGCGATTGCAACACTTGCCCAAAATGCAGCAGCCGCCGCAGTTTGTCGGCAGTGACGGGCAGGTTTTCGGGATCTACACCCACCAATTGGTCTATCGCCTTCGCCGCCGCCAAATGGTGGCTGACCGGACAAATACCGCATAAACGTTGCACCAACACGGGTAATTCCCAATACGGGCGGCCTTGGATAAAGCGTTCAAAACCACGGAATTCAACGATATGTAAACGCGCTTGCTGAACTTTGTTATTTTCGTCCAGCAATAAGGTGACTTTGCCGTGGCCTTCAACCCGCGAGACGGGATCAACTACGACGCGTTTTAAATTGGCTTGCGGGGCGGCGGTTTCTAGGTGTTCGTACATAGTCGTGGTTTCCTGTAGATGGCAGTAAAGCGTGCCGATGGGTTATTTTTTTGGGCTATAGTAGCGTTTCAACCAAAGGCTTAGGCCATCAAGCCCCGGGAATAATGTCCTTTCACATACGTTATCTTGGTCAAGTTTATCCCTTACTTCCCATTTTAACCCAGCAGGTACAATAATTTTTTTATAGATTTCTGGATGTTTGGCGAGGTAATCGTGCAGGAACATTTTAGCATCAGGCATCACCGACAAAACGGCGTGCTGATTGACAATGCGGGCATCTAGCGATGGCGGTTCAAAGAAAAGTACGAACGGATCGTAGTATTTTAAGCGGTCAATATCATCCAAGTCAGAAAGCTTATCGAGCATTTCTACCGAAAAAACAAATGCCCATTGGTCACTGAGTATTCGGCGTAAATCCCTAGGCAGTAAATCACGGACAGCGCAAACATCAATACACCAAATCGCACCATCTTTGTCATAATGGTTGAGTTCGTAAGTCGCAAAATGAAGCGCGACTTGCGGTGAGGTCGTCCAATCCAATAGCCTAGTCGGTAATCCATGATGTTGTGCCACCGTTATTTGGATCCATTGGTTTCCTTCTGGAATCGAGCCTGGCGTTGCATATTTCTTAAAGTTTCGTAGCAAAGGGCGTTCTAATTTTTCAAAGATACCCCCAAGCCTTTGTAGGCTAGTATCCAACCCCCAGTTTTTATCTGCAACACCTCTATAAACAAAATCTGATCGTATCCTACCAAATTCTGTTTCGGGTATGTCGTAGAGCAAATTAATCAGTTCAGACCAACTAGTAGGACGAAATTCATTATTGTCAGGCATGATGCACCTCTATGATCTAAAAAGTGGGGGCGTGTATTAATGAAGTGTACCGCCAAACGGAGGAAAAAGAACCTCTTACTCAGCAATGCTAGACCACTGTGTTTGCCGCTTAGCCAACAAGCCTGAAATCGTGAGTGGAAAATACCTAGGGTAGCAAGACTTTTAGGGTATGGATGTTTGCTTGGGCAATATAACCTGAACGCGTTTAGCGTCTACAACCCTCAAGCCAGCAAATTTTTCCAATGCGGCATAGCTATTTGGCTCTGCAACTTCCGAGATAATGCCATTGAATAGGTAAATGGCTTGACTATTTTCCATATAGCCCTTCGCAAAGCTAACCGAGCGCGGCTAGGAAAACTGAAAAACAAAACTGCATTATAACCGCGCTCCCGTGGAGCGTTGGGTTAGACTTGATGCGATATGACAAGTCCTGACCCCATGCTTTTAAATCTACACGCCATCAATCCGCAACAACCGAATACTTTCTTAAGCGTACCTAGCCAATAGAGGCCAAGCAAAGCATAGCGCATATACGATATAGAACTGGGTACAGGCTTGTGCTGCGCGTTAGAG
>JABFST010000280.1 GCA_013140465.1 Methylococcaceae bacterium | reverse complement strand
ATATGGTACTGGAAGACGTACAACTGTTTTTAAACGAGGTGTGCATCGTCAGAAACGGCGGCTGCGCCGAAGATTACACCGAACAGGCGGGACAACAGGTTATGGATCAAGAAGAAATCACCATAACCGTCAAACTGGGCCGTGGTGATGTCCAAGAAGAAGTATTGACCTGCGATTTTTCCTATGACTATGTCAAGATTAATGCCGAATATCGGACATAATCGGCATGGACAAGGTTTGGTAGATAGCCTCCAGCCCAAGTATGTGCAGTAAACGCGTTTTTTAGCGTGGTTTTACTGCACAGAACCCGCTCAGCGTTCTTCCACCGCATCCACGACACACAAAGCCGCCATATTAACAATGCGCCGCACGGTTGCCGAGGCGGTCAGGATATGCACGGGTTTGGCACAACCCAACATCACAGGGCCTATCGCAACACCCGAACCAGCGGCGGTTTTTAGCAAGTTATAGGCAATATTGGCAGCATCTATCGTAGGCAACACCAATAAATTAGCGCTGCCTTTCAGTTTAGAATTAGGCATGGTTTGCTTTAGCAACTCATAATCCAAAGCCACATCGCCATGCACTTCGCCTTCTACTTCCAAATCCGGCGCCAATGTTTGGATGATTGCCAATGCCTCGCGCATTTTTAGTGCAGATGCGCTGTTGCTAGTGCCAAAATTAGAATGCGACAACAAGGCCACACGGGGTGTCATGCCCAAGCGGCGCATTTTTTCTGCCGCCAATAAGGTGATTTCCGCGAGTTGGTTGGCAGTGGGGTTGTCATTGACATGGGTATCGACCAAAATCAATTGGCGTTCCGCCAAAATCAGCACATTCATTGCGGCATAGACATTCACGTCGGGGCGTTTGCCCAGCACTTGGTCTATATAGTGCAAATGCAGGGCATTGGTGCCAAACGTGCCGCAAATCATGCCATCCGCATAACCTTTGTGAATCAACATGGATCCAATCAAGGTATGGCGGCGACGCATTTCCAGTTTGGCGTATTGTTCGCTGACACCCTTGCGCGACGTCATTTGCAGATAGGTTTGCCAAAAATCCCGATACCGTTCGTCATACTCTGGGTTGACTATTTGGAAATCCACATCCGCCTGTAGGCGTAGGCCAAATTTGGCAATGCGTTGTTGCAAAACCGCAGGACGGCCTATCAAAATAGGATAAGCGATATTTTCATCAACCAGCACCTGCACGGCACGCAGCACGCGCTCTTCTTCACCTTCGGCAAAAACAATGCGCTTGTGGTCGGCGGGCGTGGCTTTTGCCAGCTGAAACGCCGGGCGCATAAACGAGCCACTGTGGTAGGCGAATTGCTGCAAGCCTTCAACATAGCTTTGCATGTCCGCAATAGGGCGCGTCGCCACGCCTGAATCCGCCGCCGCTTGGGCAATCGCGGGGGCAATTTTGCTCATCAGGCGCGGATCAAAGGGTAACGGGATTAAATACTCGGCACCAAAAGCCAAGTTGCTGATGTTGTAAATGCTGGCGACCACATCCGACTGCTCAGCTTGGGCCAGTTCGGCAATCGCATAAACCGCCGCGATTTCCATCGCACGGTTGATCGTGGTCGCGCCACAATCTAATGCGCCCCGAAAAATATACGGAAAACACAGCACATTATTGACTTGGTTTGGGTAATCGGAACGCCCAGTGGCGATAATCGCATCATCGCGCACGGCTTTCACGGCTTCGGGCATAATTTCGGGGGTCGGGTTCGCCAAGGCCAAAACCAAGGGTTGCGCCGCCATTTGTGCCACCATTTCGGGGGTTAGCACGCCGCCTGCCGATAGCCCCAAAAAAATGTCCGCCCCGGCGATGACTTCCGCTAAGCTACGCGCCTCTGTCGTTTGTGCAAAACGGGCCTTATCGGGATCCATGAGTTCCACCCGGCCTTGATACACTACCCCCGCTAAATCCGTAACCATAATGTTGGCTAACGGAAACCCCAAATCCACCAATAAATCCAAACACGCCAAAGCCGCAGCCCCTGCGCCGGACACCACTAGCTTGGCCTTTTGTAACTGTTTGCCAACCACTTTCAGGCCGTTGAGGATGGCGGCGGCGACGATAATCGCTGTGCCGTGCTGGTCGTCATGAAACACCGGAATGTGCATACGCGAGCGTAAGGTGCGCTCAATGTAAAAACATTCGGGGGCTTTGATGTCTTCCAAATTAATGCCGCCAAACGTGGGTTCTAGGGCGGCAATAATGGCGCAAAGCTTGTCAGGGTCGGGTTCATTAATCTCAATATCGAATACATCGATGCCCGCAAATTTTTTAAACAACACCGCCTTGCCTTCCATGACGGGCTTTGCCGCCAACGGGCCGATATTGCCCAAGCCCAACACCGCCGTGCCATTGGTGATGACCGCGACCAAATTGCCGCGTGCCGTATACTTAAAGGCGTTTGCCGGATCGGCGACAATCTCGTCACAGGCCGCCGCCACGCCCGGCGAATAAGCCAAGGCCAAATCGCGTTGGTTAGACAATTGTTTGGTAGGGGTCACGCTGATTTTGCCGGGCGTAGGAAACTGGTGGTATTCCAACGCCGCTTCGCGTAATTGCTGCCGCTGTTCTTCTTTTAGGTTAATGAGCGTGGTCATGCGGTGCGCGGCTCCTATAGGCTGGGCGAAAAACTGACCATTTTAGCAGATGGGGTGCTTAGGGCCGGAGATACTTATGCCTCGAAGCACAAGCTTAGGATGATGGGGTTAAAACAATTGATTTTTTTGCCCTATTCCCAACCCACTCACAGAGTGGATTGTAACCATGCCCACCGCCAGCTAATCAGCCCATTGGTGGCAATAATCCCAAATGCGTGCACAGCTTTCCTCCCAACTGGGGTGACGGGCATAAGCCGCCAATGCCCGTAGGCTAAGTTGCACTAACAGCGCACGGTCATGATGCAGGTTTTGCAGTATTGCGGCTAAACTGCGGCTGTCTTCGGGCGCAATCAAATAGCCATTGTCGCCTTGGGCAATGATTTCTTTGGCTGCGCCGCCTGTTGTGCCTATGACAGGCAAGCCAAATTGCTGGGCTTCAACATAAACTATGCCGTAACTTTCATAAGCAGACGGCAACACCATGAGGTGGTGTTGCTGATATAACGCCACCAATGCTTGGCCTTGGACAGGGCCTTTCAGGCACACTCGGTTTTGTAGCCCTGCCGCGTGCATCTGGTGTTTAATTTGGCTTACATAATCCGGCTCCATATCCAAACGCCCGACCACGGTGACGTGCAGGTTTTCTTCCGGCAATAGGCTTAAGGCCGCCAACAGCACATGCAAACCCTTACGCCGAATGACATTGCCAACCACTAAAATGTTTAAGGAGCCAGGTGCCAAAGCGCGTAAGCGGATGGCATGGGTGTCTGGACTGGCTAGTGGAAAATGGTTGCCAGCGGGTACGGCAACGCAATGCGCGGGCAGCGGTTTGTCCAGTATGTGGCTTACCTGCGCCAATGTGGTGTGGCTGTTGGCGATGATGCCCGTCACGGAGCGCAGGTAAAGGCGTTCTATGGCACGATAAAACCACGCCCTAAAACGCGGCTGTTGGTCATAACTAGCCAGCAAATGCAGCAATGTGACCACCCGGAAACGCAGCCGTCGGTTTAGCAAAAACACCGAGGGCTGCACCATCCCATCCTGAATCAAAATATCCAACTTGGCATCAGCCAGTTGCCTCAAGCAATCCTGCCGAAAGTTGTCGCCCAGCTGTTGCCACAACGGGCGCACAGGCCAGCTGATCACGACGACTTCATCACCTCTACGGCGCAAATAAGCAAGCAGTTGGCGGTTATACAAATACCCGCCGCTAATGCTGTTTATATCACCATAAATCAGCAAACCTATCCGCATCCGCTTAATACGCCAATCGGTAAGCCGCCCAGCAAGTGCTGTTTTCCCAAAGCTTTAAATGTAGCGTACCCGTGCCTGGCGGGGCGATGGCGGCAAATAATTTTTCGCAAAGAATACGGCTAAAATGCTCAATGCTAGGATTGAGGCCAGCAAACTCGGGCTGGTCGTTGAGCATTTGATCCTTAAAACCATTCACTATCGCATCTAGGGCGGCTTCGATGGCGACAATATCCACTAAATAGCCGTGCTGATCCAAGTGTTCGGCTTCAATACTGACTTCTGCCACATAATGATGGGCGTGCGGGTGGTTTTCGCTGCCCCAATCGCCACCGACCAAATAATGGTTGGCGATGAAATCACGCGTGACGGCTACGGTATACATATTGATTTTTTCCTTTGGTTTTTAGTAAACATTTAGTCCCCCTCCTTAAAAAGGAGGGGGACTAAATAAGTACGGTTTTTTAGTAAGTGATGAGGGCTTGTAAAACATGTTCTGGGGATTCATCCAACAACTCATACAACTGCGCCGCTTGTGCCAGCGGCATCTTGTGGCTGATATGCTGTTGTGGCTGCACCCGCCGGATCATCTCCCAAGCGGTGTGGAAGCGGCGAGCCTTGTCCCAACGTCCGGTCAATTCGGGGGCGATAGTGCTGACTTGGCTGCTAATAAACTTTATCCGGTTGCGGTGCGCCGCGCCGCCCAATTGCAGGGGCGCGACTTTATTGCCATACCAACTGCCCAAGACTATACGCCCCGAATAGCTGCATAGCTCGATAGCCAAATTTAAGGCTTCAGGTACGCCGCTCACTTCGTAGATTAAATCGGCGCCACTGT
>JABFST010000024.1 GCA_013140465.1 Methylococcaceae bacterium | reverse complement strand
AGCCTGAGTTGCCCAAAACGCGTGGGCCGTCGATGGGGTTGTCAGCTGAAATTTCTATTGGCGGTAAAGCGCAACGGGTGCATGGGCTGTTTAAAAACTTGGCATATTGTTGTGCGCCTGTACCAGAACCGGCAACGCGCTTACAAAAATGCACCAAATCACTACCCGGTAAAGTCACGCCTGGGTATTGGGTCAATGGATAGTTCTTGCCGTTAAAGCTAACGTTAAACTCGCTCCATTTTTTGACTTGCCCAGAAATCAAAGACGCAATCTGATGAGTGCTTAAAGAAGGCATACACGCTTCGGTATAACTGCCAATTGTGCAAGTGCTAGGCAACGTGCCTTTATCGATTTGCACAATTTGCAAAGCTTCGTACAAGCCATTAGTAACAGGCAAGCCGAACAACAACGCCGCTACAGGGCGTATTTCCAGTAATTGTGTTCCCGCTTGGGTGATAGGGCTAAAGCCATCAGGTGTGTTAGGGCCTCTGAACATAAACGGATCAACGTCGGAAATACCGATGTTGGGGTTCTTTTTCAACAAATCGTTAGGGTTGTTGATGGTGCAGTTCCAAGTGCGTGAACCCACAGCGGTTTCTACACAGTTGTTATTGAAAATGTTCAAGGCATCAATTTTGGCTTCTTCAACCAAAGGGTTTACGCCTTGGGCTGAACCGCCCGCAGAACGTTTGATAAACAACACTTTTTTGGATGCTGACAAGCCGGGAATTTTGGCAGGTGTCAAAGTACAGAAAAACGCGCGGTAAGAAGCACCCGCCGTGCCGTCGCGGTAGTAGTCTTTAGGTTCGGCAACGGTGTTTTCGCATAAGTTGTCAAACATCGCGGTAATGGCGTTATCCATTGCCGTCGCGCCAGACATAAATAATTCTAAATCAGGGGTGGTGCTAGGCCCCCAAGCCATCGAGTTACCGGAAAATCCGGTTAAAGACATTGCCATCAAAGCAGCGCTTAATAAATGTTTTTTCATAAAGTTCATTCTCATCAGAGTTGTTATAAAAAGTTTAAAGTTAATAGGTGGCAGATTAACTGTTCAGTTCTGTCCATCGTGTCCTGATTTAGCTATTTGCATTCCTCAACATCGGACACCGCAACTGCCCCAGAGAATTCTTTGCTAAATTTATTAGCGTCTGTCAGCGTGACTTTAATGGTGTAGCTGCCATTTTTTGCATAATAATGTTCGCTGGAATGTTTGACGACCCCAGCACCCAGCTGTACGGCTGCCGTGGTTTGACCATCACCCCAGTTATAAGCCACTGTGTACGGGCCTGTGCCGCCGCTGATGCTGTTGATAGCTGCTACAGTCGGGTCATTAATATCCAATACACCCACTGGCAAACTTAAGTTTGCCGCCAACACTGGCGCAGGGGCATTCACGGTAACAACCACCGTGTCTTTGCTAGTACCTGTGGCATTGGTCGTGGTTAATTCAAACGTCAATGCTGTGGTTGCCGCCACTGTCGGTGCGGCAAAGCTAGTGGCTACGGTGTTGGCGCTGCTTAATGCCACGGTTGGGCCGACGGTTTGTTTCCACGCATAGCTGGCAATCGTGCCTGTACTTGCAGCACCGCTTAAGTTCACGGTTGTGCCGCTCACGACGGTTTGGTCGATACCCGCATTGGCAACTGGCAATGGTAATGGTTTAGGATTAACGGTCACTACGACTGAATCTGTTGAAGAACCGCCGCCATTTGTAGTGGTTAATTCAAACGTCAAAGCCGTCGCGGCGGTGACTGTAGGCGCGGTAAATCCGGTTGCGGCAGCGTTGGTGCTGCTTAAAGCCACGGTAGGGCCGACGGTTTGTTTCCACGCGTAAGTCGTGATAGCACCTGTGCTTTGTGCGCCGCTTAAGCTAACAGCGGCTTCGCTGATAACCGTTTGGTCAGCACCCGCATTGGCAACAGGCGGCAAGATTTTCATCAGCGTAACTACGACGGTGTCTTTCGCTTGCTTGTTATCGTTATCTGTAACTAACAACTGAAACTCTAAGGCGAGTGACGTTGCTTGGTCAGTACCCGTCAGGGTAAACGTAGCGGCAGCGGCAGTCGCGTTAGATAACTTAAACTTTGCGCCTTTAGGTAAGCTGCTGGTTTTGGTCAATAGCGACCATTGATATTTAATGATTTGCCCGTCGTCTTTGGTTTTGGAAGCATCTAAGGCAACACCTGATTCTGCCGCCGCATAAGTGGCTGCTTTATCGGTGCCCGCATTTGCCACAGGCAAGGCGTTGACTGGCTTAACCGAAACACTGACTGATTTGTTGACTGAGGAAGTGCCGTCACTGACTGTCAACTGGAAGGTCAAAGTCACAGGCTTAGTCACTTTATTGGTTTTAGCAATCGCAGGGGCGGTAAACGTAGCCGTGGCAGTCGTGGCTTTTGCCAGCGTCACCGTAGGCGTACCCGACTTAATATTGGTTTGCACCCATTTATAAGTCAGCTTGTCGCCGTCCTTATCGCTGCTGCCGCTGCCATCAAGATTGACTACCGTACCTTCATTCACCGCCGCCACTTTGGCTATCGATGCAACAGGTTTAGCCGCTTCGGCAACAGGTACTGCAAACACTGAACAAGCCAAAACCAGCAAACCCCAAAAAACCTGCGGCTTGTGTTTGGACGGTTTTTGCGGCGTGTTGTTTTTATTAAAAAAATACATAAAGTTTTCCTTAGTTGTTATATGACTTGAACGCATCAGCAAGCGCGGCACATCGGTACACCCGCCCATTGACGGCATTGCTAACGCCACAGCTTATGGCCTGTGCGCGTATCGCGGGTGTAGTGCTTAATGGCTACGGATTAAGCCAGACGCTAGGCGATGGGCAAAAACCCACACGCGCCGCCTGACCCAATTTCATAATTGAGAATAGCAGTGCTATATGACAGCTAGGTGATAGAAACTTTACAGAATTGTGACAAAAGGGAGGGTAGGAATGACAGTCATGCCCACATTTAGAAAGATAGTAGGAGTGCAACGGCTTTAGACGTTGCCGTATCGGCAGTGAAATCGAGTTGACAAGGTCTAAGGCGCTGCACACCACTTAATTGAGTGCAGTGCCTACATGCTATGGCGCGAGCCACAATGATCGCTTTCTTATTAGACTTGTTGCGCCAGAAATAACAATAGCAATGAAATTCGGACTAGAAGACTTACGGACAAAAAGCCGTTGTTAAACTGATTACCCGCTTTTAAAAGCGGTTATTTAGCGGCTTACGGGACAGGTTTAAAGGTATGGCAACAAACAAAGGCATTGGGAATTGCCAGAGGTAGCGTTGTTTATTAAGGGGCAACAAGCCATTTAAGTGCATCAGGTTCTGTAATCGACGGGTGGTTTGAACAGCCGAATAAGCAATGGATCCTTAAGCCGTCCTACATAATGTGCAGGAGGGCTATGGTTAGCCTGGGTATCAAGTAAGTTATGCCCAAGATCAGGATCCCAACGTTTACTATTTACTGCGCGTAGTATCTCATTAACTGGCGTTACAGCACCTATCAATAAAATAAAGGCTAGCGCCACCACATCACTGAAATTATCAGGCGTGCTTTTAAGGTCAATTTCTGCAAGACAAGCCGCACACAATATTACCAACGCAGGTATTGATGCACGCATGACTAAATCATTACCCGGGCCAAAGCTATATGTCGGCAATAATAACAATACAACAGTTGCTATCCAAACGGGTAAGCCAGCACGCCCCCGACTCAGCAACACAAACGAAAGAACACCAAATTCAAGGCTAACAAACAGCGCATAACTCGCCAGAAAGCGAATATTATTCTCAACCCGGGCACCCACTACGGCACCGATGGGCGAACTATTTATCCCACCGATGTCCATCGCCAAATACAGCACCCCAAAAGCAAAAATAAATATTGCGGGCAAGCAATGCAACATCCGCAAATGCCTCCAGGTACCTGTCTTGACCGCATAGCCCAAAGCAATCGCCAGAAACGGCCCTATACCAATAACGGCAAATGGCGACCATAACGGAAGCAAGGCTAGTAAAAATGGGGCCATCTTCACAAAATTCGCTTGCTTCCAGTGACGCAAAAAAAGCGCGGCTGCAAGCCACCCAGGCAAGGCGTGATTAGGCACCCAAAACAACTGGGTAGCATGGGAAGAAAGTTGATAAAAACTTGCCCACCACTCGATATGATCCCCTGATTCAGGCAAGAGGGAACCTGTCAACAACAACCCAAGCACATCCATGCCGCTAAATAACACCACGACAGCAAGACCGATTGAGAAACGCATAAACGTACGCTGTGGCAAAGGTAGCAACAACAGGAACAACAATACGCCTAGTAAAGTCCATCCCCACAAGAACATATCCGCGTAACCTACGCCAAACAGCTTGCCCAACACTGCCGCTGGCAAGAAATATGCCACCGGAGACCGCAACATCATCGGAGCTCCATCTGTCTCGCCATAACTAACAGGCCAAGCATCTACAACCAAATCATGCAAAACAGCATCGCGTAGAGACCAATCGTATATATTTGCATAGAAGATATGCCCAGCACCACCCAAGCTAGTCCAAACCAATGCCACAATAAAAATCACCAACAAACGGCGGCGGCAACGCGGCGTCAAATCAACCTGAATAAGCCTATAGCAAGTCCCCAACCCCAACAAAACCAGTCCATTAAAAAAAACCGCAGCGTAGGGCTGTAACCACCCACAAAAAAAAATCAGCAA
>JABFST010000141.1 GCA_013140465.1 Methylococcaceae bacterium | reverse complement strand
CTGCATCAGACCGAAACGGGTTCGTCAACCTACGGACTGACAGTTCATTTCCAGTTACTCCCCACCCCATCTCACGATGACGCAGTTACTTTCACAACAGAGCTTTTGGCTTACTCTGGTACGGACTTTCACCGTACTGATAGTACGCCCTTACGGGCGTGCGGATACTGGCATCCATGCCAGTATGACGGTGCTTTTATAACTTGCTCAAACTAGTGTATATACCTATGCTTTTTAAGGAGGGGGACTGAATGCTTACGTGGCGGCAGGTACAAAAAATCAACAATCCTATCCATAACTATTACAATGCGCGTTCAAATAACGTAAGGAGAGACTGATGTTGAAAACTTTTTTACAAAAGCTGTTGATTTTGCTATATCGGGTGGAAATTACGGGCTTGGACAATTACGCCAAGGCCGGCAAAAAAGTGTTGATAGTCGCTAATCACACGTCTTTTTTGGACCCTTTGCTGCTGGGGGTGTTTTTGCCGCATGACATTACATTTGCTATCAACACGCAAATTTCACAGCGTTGGTGGCTAAAACCCTTTTTGGGTTTGTCGCGGGTGTTTCCTATGGATCCTACGCATCCTTTATCGTTAAAAGATTTGATCCACCATTTGGAACATGACACGCGCACGGTCATTTTTCCTGAAGGCCGCATTACCGTAACCGGATCGTTAATGAAAATTTATGACGGCACGGGGATGGTGGCGGATAAATCCCAAGCCGCCGTGTTGCCTATTCGTATTTCTGGGGCGCAGTATACGCATTTTTCTAAGCTGCATAAGGTGGTCAGGTTACGTTTTTTTCCTAAGATTAGCATCCACATTTTGCCGCACACCTACATTTCTGCACCTCCTGCACTTAAGGGCAAAGTGCGTAGGGCTTACTGCGGGCATGTATTGTCTGACATTATGATGAACATGATGTTTATGACCAGCGCGTATCGGCAAACTATTTTTGACAGCGTGTTGGCTGCGCGGCAAATACATGGCGGCAAACACAAGCTGGTCGAAGATTTAGAGCGCAAAGTGCTGAACTATAACGATTTGATTACAGGCAGTATTGCGCTTGGGACGGCGATTTGCAAGCGCACGGAATTAGGCGAAAATGTCGGCGTGTTTTTGCCAAATTCTACTAAAACTTTGGTCACTATTTTGGCTTTGCAGTTGTATGGCAGGACACCTGCGATGCTGAATTATTCGACGGGCAGTGCCGCTATGATGTCGGCGTGTGTAACTGCACGCGTCAAAACTATTTTAACGTCGCGCCGTTTTATTGAACTGGCGGATTTGGGCGCAGAAGCCGAACTATTGTCACAGCAGTGTGCGTTAGTGTATTTGGAAGATGTGGCGGCAACGATTACACCTTGGGCCAAGTTATGGGCCCTGGTGCAAGGCCGAACTGCCGATTATTGGTATCGCCCTACCGTCAGCCCAGATAGTCCGGCGGTGGTGTTGTTCACGTCAGGTTCAGAAGGCACGCCCAAAGGCGTGGTGTTGTCCCATGCCAATATTTTGGGCAATCTTAAGCAATTGGAAGCGTGTATTAATTTTAATGCCCAAGACATTGTGCTTAATTTTTTACCCATGTTCCATTCTTTTGGTTTTACGGTCGGTACAATACTGCCTATCACCAATGGCATGAAAACCTTTTTCTACCCTAGCCCGCTGCATTATGCGGTGATACCCGAAATGGCCTATGAGTTACACGCCACGGTTATGTTTGGCACTAACACTTTTTTGTCGGCTTATGCCAAAAAAGCCCATCCTTACGATTTATTTAATATGCGCTATGTGGTGGCAGGTGCAGAAAAACTGCAAGAATCGACCCGCCAAATTTGGGCAGATAAATTTGGCATCCGCATTTTGGAAGGTTATGGCGCAACCGAAACTTCGCCGATTACCTCCGTCAATACGCCCTTGTATCATAAGTCAGGTACAGTCGGACGCTTTATGCCGGCCATGCAGCACAAGCTAGAGGCAGTGCCTGGCATAGAAGACGCGGGGCAGTTGCATGTCAGTGGCCCGAATATTATGTTGGGCTACTTGTTGGCGAACAACCCAGGCGTATTGGTGCCACCTGCGTCAGTTTACGGTGAAGGTTGGTATGACACCGGCGATATTGTGCATGTGGATACCGAAGGCTTTATTAGCATACGCGGTCGCAGCAAGCGTTTTGCCAAAGTGGGTGGGGAGATGGTGTCTCTGGCGGCGGTCGAGCAATTGGCGATGGTGGCTTGGCCTAATGCCCACCATGCTGCAATCAGCTTGCCCGACCCCAAAAAAGGTGAGCAGGTTATTTTAGTGACCACGCAAAAACAGGCGACTAACGCGCAATTATCTGAAGCCAATCCTGGTGTTGCCGCCATCAGTTTACCGAAAAAAATTAAGGAAGTTGCCGCCATTCCGGTCATGGCAACTGGCAAAATCAATTATCCGGCAGTCACTGCTTTGGTGACGGGTAAAGCGTAAACAGCTTATATATTAGCATAAGTGAATATAGGCGATGCCGTATCGGCAAACTAGGTATACAATGGCGATAGTAGGGCATTGTCCGCTACACCCAATTACATCGGCGTTGGTGTATGAATAACGGGTTTTGAAGCAAGGCCACGCCTACTTCAATAGCCTGTCTTTGCAGTCTTAAACGGCTAATTTTAATAATAATGAGGAGAGAATAATGTCAGAAACTATGAAGGTGGTCTTAGCGGTCGTCGGCGTTTTTGTTGCGGGTTTTATCATGGTGGGCTTAAGCAAAGAGGAACCTACCATTGCGCAAAAAGAAGCGTCATCGACGATTAGAAACTTGGTGGCTATCCAAACGATGGCGAGTGAAAAATGCCCTGTCATTATTAAAGAAAAAACAGGTGAGCAAGTGTATTTTCCTACTGAAACCAAAAGTGATAAAGAAAGCTATGTCACTTTGATTTGGGTGGGCGAAAACGCCAAAACCGGCGGCTTTAAAAAAGCCAGCTGCACTTTATTGGCTAGTTTAGGCGGCATTTCTGAGCTGGTGATAGACGATAAAGTGATTATTAAAAAATAAGGCGGGTACGAGTTGGTTTAGGTGGGCAACGCGGTGTTTAAACCGCGTAGTCCAACTGTTCTTGAGTAGCCATTGAGGGTTATCGGCAACCGCCTAACCCGACCGTCCTGGCGGAATTATTGCACGGCTGGTTTTTCGGGTGTGGGTACTGGCACAGGTACGGGGGCTGGAGTTGTTTTTTGCAACACAGGCTGTGCCGCTTTTTCTAATTTGGCGCGGCGGTTGCCTTCACCGTACAGTGTCAAGGTTACCATTACAAAGACCGTGGTGATGGCAAGCACCATAAATCGGTCTGGTTTGCTCATAAAAAACAAAGGCCACTGCGGCTTGTACATGCCAAGCAGGAAAAAAAGTATCGTCCATATTCCTAAGTCGAAGGCGTAATTTACCATTGATATTTACCTGTTATTGTTCATTAGTTTTTTATTATTGAATGCGCTGTTAAGCTAGCGCATAAGCTATTTTAACGGTTTTGTGATATTCCAGCTTAAATTGTTCATAGTCCTATGCCGTAGGACTGTTTTTACTACCTTTGGGAGGTTTTATGGGCGGCTTTGGTGCATTTGTTTTAGTTTTGTTGGTGTTTGCCGTGTTGTTGGTGTTTATGAGTGTGCAATCTGTGCCGCAAGGCATGGAATACACGGTGGAGCGTTTTGGTAAGTACACGCAAACGCTAACGCCTGGCTTAAACATTATCATGCCTATCATTGATAGAGTGGGCAAAAAAATGATTATGATGGAACAAGTCATGGATGTGCCGTCGCAGGAAGTTATCACCAAAGATAACGCAATGGTGACGGTTGATGGCGTGGTGTTTTATCAGGTCATGGATGCCGCTAAAGCCGCTTATGAAGTCAGCAAATTAGACTGGGCAATCTTAAATTTGGTGATGACCAACATCCGTACCGTAATGGGTTCTATGGATTTAGACGAGTTATTGTCACGCCGCGATGATATTAATGCCCGTTTGTTGACCGTGGTTGACGATGCCACCACCCCGTGGGGCATAAAGGCCACGCGCATAGAAATCAAAGACATCGCCCCGCCTAAAGACTTAGTGGAAGCGATGGGCAGACAAATGAAGGCTGAACGTTTAAAACGCGCGTCCATACTGGAGGCCGAAGGTTTGCGCCAATCGGAGATTTTACGCGCTGAAGGGGCACAGCAAGCCGCCATTTTGGATGCCGAAGGCCGTAAAGAAGCCGCCTATCGTGATGCCGATGCCCGCGAACGCATGGCCCAAGCCGAAGCACGAGCCACGTTAATGGTTTCGGAAGCCATTGGTAAGGGCGATATACAAGCCATCAATTATTTTGTCGCACAAAAATATATAGAAGCACTGAAAGGTATTGCCTCCGCAGACAACAGCAAGCTGATTTTTATGCCTTTAGAATCATCCAATGTTATTGGTGCTTTAGGCGGCATCACCGAATTGGCTAAGGCAGCAATGCACAATTCCAATCCTAAGGGCTAGTCTTATGACCACACTGGTGTTTGTGTTTTGGTATTGGTGGGTCATCGCCGTGTTTTTGTTGGTCGTAGAAATACTGACACCTGGATTTTTCTTTTTGTGGATGTCGGTGTCTGGCGTGGTGACGGGCTTATGTATTTGGCTGATACCGTCACTCAGCTTGGATATACAGATTTTAATTTTTTCGGTGTATCAGTCC
>JABFST010000296.1 GCA_013140465.1 Methylococcaceae bacterium | reverse complement strand
ATCACCACTCCCTTATTAAGCCTAGGTTTATGCGCCGCATTAGTGGCTTGTGCGACTACCCCGGAACAATCTGCCGAAGCTGTCGCCACTGTCGCGGCGGCTGCACCGTTAGCCAATGACTATCCAACGCGTGACCGAGTTGAATATGTCTTAAACTGCGTTGCCCAACATGGCGGTCTGACATACATCACGCAATACGCGTGCGGTTGCAAAATTGATAAAATTGCCGAAAAACTGACTTTTGCCGAATTTGAGTCAGCAAAAACTTTCACCTACTTAAGCAAAGGCCAGACAGGTGACGCGGGTGCAGTATTCCGTGACCCCAAACAATCCAAAGATTTGCGTACCCGCTTAAAAGAAGCCGACGCAACTGCTGAAAAACAATGTTTCGTCAAATAGATCGCGCATAGGCAGGGTAGCCGTCAACGCATTCGCGTAAGATGGCTAAAACCCAGCCATTATTGTCCTGACAGGTGGCTACACGCCCCTGTTTCCAGTATACCTATAGAGTCCAAAGCTGATAAATCTACATTAAACTCCCTCTCCCTCAAGGAGAGGGTAGGGTGAGGGGAATTTAATGTCGCTTTACTTCCAGCGTTCTCTATACCCTTGTAGGCCCTGCCTGACTGCCCACAGTTAAGCAATGACAGTTGCAGTACAACGCCTTTAAACGAACTGGGCAGTCCTGCACCTTAAACGGTTCCTACTGGCACAGCCTAAAACTAAGCAGACCCCTCTAGCCATACCGTGCGCAAAGCACTGAACTTAAGGATAAACAACATGAGCGAGTATTTTGTAACAGACATTGAAATAACCCAGTTTAAATGTTTTAGCGACTTTACTGTGTCGGGCTTTAAGCGGGTTAATCTGATTGGCGGCAAAAACAATATGGGTAAAACGGCATTGATGGAGGCTTGTTTTATAAACCTGCATTCTATAGATGTAGACACCATGATTACGGTGATCCATTCGGTAAAATTTGCCCGCGAAAACCTCAATTTTATCTCGCAAGGCATAGACGACTTAAAACTGTTAAATGCCACTCCACAGTATTCGGCAAAAACCAACTTAAGCCACAAGGCATTTTATATTACTGAAAACAACGCCAAAAAAGAGTACCAATTTGTTATTAACGATTGGTCAAAAACCATAGCTGAAAAAGACCTCAGCCTGAGTTTTGTATTTTTTGAAAACATCTTGTTTATTGATAAGTTTGGCTGGTCGGACGGCGATTTGGCAAAAGCTTTCCACACGGCGCAACGCTTGGGCTATGAGTTTCAGCTTAACCGTTCGCTGAAAGAATTTGACCGTAGCCTTGAAGGCATCCAAATTACTGGCGACCAAGTGCAATGCAAAACGCATGGCGTGTTTTTGGACATCAATGATTTTGGCGGCGGCCTTAAACATTATTTGTCTATTTTATGCGCCTTATGCGTGTGCAAAAATGGCTATCTGTTTATTGATGAAATCGATAATGTCTTGCACCATAGCCAGCTGGACAATTTATGGGAGCTGATACTCAAACTGTCCAAAGCCACCCATTGCCAAGTGTTTGCGACCACGCATAGCGAGGCCATGCCCAATTATTTGGCGCGGATGGCTAGAAAACTCGACGATCAGGCGATTAGCTACACGCTGTTGGACAGAAACCCGCAACATGAGCTGGTGGTTGAAACCTTAGGTTTCCAGCAACTCACCCGTAACCTCGATTAGCCCTAAAACGGCTTAGGCACAAGCCTGTACAGTATTCATCAGGGCTTGGTAATTGGTCAGCTGCAAATGCCTATTTTCTACCGCCAACAAGCCATCGCGTTCAAATTTGCTGATAATGCGACTGACGGTGGCAGAAGCCAAACCCAAATAATTGGCAATATCCGCACGCGACATGCTTAGATGCAGATTGTCTTTAGACAAGCCACGGCGATATTGGCGACGCGCCAAATCCTGCAAAAAAATCACCACGCGCTGCTCGGCAGAGTGGTTGTTCATTGCGAGTATCAACTGTTGGCTCATGCTGACCTCATCATGCAAACGCCGCATCATTTCGTAATGTAGCTGCGGTATTTGCTCGCTTAGCACATTAAAAGCCTGATAAGGGATAGTGCAGACGCTGGCGTTTTCCAAAAACACCACCGAGGTTAGGGTGCGCTTGTGGCTGGTGCAGTCTAAGCCCAACAAATCGCCGGAAAAATGGAAGCCCACTAGTTGTTCTGCGCCATACTCAGAAACCAGTTCGGTTTTGGCGGAGCCTGATTTGATAATCACCAGCTTATTTAAAAAATCGCCGGCATGGTAAAGATAGTCGTTACGCTGGTAGCCGTAATGGCTAGTGACAATGTTTTCCAAGGCCAGCGTTTCTTGTTGCGATAAGGTGTTGGGAAAACATTGTTTTTTTAGGCCACAGTCATGGCATTTTACGCTGTGGTTAGACCAATGCGCCGCCTTGTCTTGAGTGTTCATGGTGATAGCCTATATAAAGAGGGGAGGGGTGTATACGCTTACTTCGGTTTAAAACTATACCCACTCCTCAGGCTTAGCTCTGTACGGTAACGCACATGGCTATAAAGTATTTCCTTTCATACCCGCAAAAAACACCTGTTTGGTGCAACTATCGGCAATAGCCGCACATTTCTAGGGCAATTTATTCAGGCATTTTGTGTGGGTAGCCAGGCCCGCATTTGCCGCTGGTCGATAGATGATATATAACATATTGAATTTAAATAAAAAATAATTATTTTCAAAAACTATACAAATTTGGCACAGCTACTGCTTTAGTTATTTCAGAGGCTTCAATGTGGAAGTCACACCCTTAAGCTCAATGTTGAGCAACCAGACAAAGGCGTCGATTAAACCGTGTTGTTAGCACTCCCGGTTTAACGACGCTTTTTTTTTGCCCTGACTTTGTATAGGAATGCCATCATGAAAAAAGCCGGAACCACCCCAGCCAAGTTTAAACATCGCCTTATGGCTATTGCCACCGCAGCCGCAATCACAAGCTTTAGCCTGATGGGCAGTGCCACCGCCGCCGAGCAATTGGAACGCGATAGCCTGAAATTGGGCTTTATCAAACTGACCGACATGGCCCCGTTGGCGGTTGCCTTTGAAAAAGGCTATTTTGAGGATGAAGGCTTGTCCGTGCAATTGGAAGCCCAAGCCAATTGGAAAGTGCTGTTAGACCGCGTGATTAACGGCGAACTCGACGGTGCGCACATGCTCGCCACCTTACCGTTTGGTGCGGCGATAGGTTATGGCACCAAAGCCGACATCGTCAGTGCCTTCACCCTGACCTTAAACGGCGATGCCATCACCGTATCCAACGCCGTGTGGGCGTCGATGAAATCGCAAGTGCCTATGAAAGACGGCAAACCCGTACATCCGATTAAAGCCGACACCTTAAAACCCGTGTTGGAAAAATACAAAGCCGAAGGCAAGCCCTTCAATATGGCGATGACTTTTCCGGTCGGCACCCACAATATGAAACTGCGTTATTGGTTGGCGGCAGGCGGCATTAAGCCCGGCTATTACGCGCCGCCAGAAGATACCTCGGGACAAATTGATGCCGAAGCCATGCTGTCGGTCACACCGCCGCCACAAATGCCCGCGACGATGGATTCCGGCACTATCGTCGGCTATTGCGTAGGCGAACCGTGGAACCAACAAGCGGTATTCAAAGGCATAGGCGTACCAGTTATTAGCGATGTGGAGTTGATGAAAAACAGTGCGGAAAAAATCTTTGGCGTGACCAAAGAATTTGCCGACAAAAACCCCAACACCCACAAAGCCATCATTAAAGCCTTAATCCGTGCGTCGTTATGGTTGGATGCCGAAAACAACAAAAACCGTAACGAAGGCGTAGAAATGCTCTCGCAAAAACAATATGTTGGTGCTGATTATGAAGTGCTAGCCAACAGCATGAACGGCACGTTTGAGTACGAAAAAGGCGACAAACGCAGCTTGCCCGATTTCAACGTGTTTTCTAGGTATAACGGCTCTTACCCCTATTACAGCGATGCGGTGTGGAGTTTGACGCAAATGCGCCGTTGGGGACAAATCAACGAACAAAAATCCGATGCTTGGTATTTGGAAACCGCCAAAAAAGTCTATCGCCCGGATGTGTTTATGGCTGCCGCCAAAGCCCTGATTGCAGAAGGCAAGGCTAAAGCCAGCGATTTTCCTGCCGAATCCGAATCCGGCATCAAACCCCCTAGCGGTGATTTTATTGACGGCATCGTCTTTGATGCGACTAAACCGAATGAGTATTTGAGCAAATTTGCGATTGGCCTGAAAGGCAAGCAAAGAGTCGTGGGCGGCAAAGTGGTGGATTAAGCCGACTTCGCGTATTGGCGCGTACTACCGGAAACGCCGCTTTTCGCTTTCGCTCAAAGCGGCTTATTCCGGCCTACAAAGTGACAGCAGACAGCATCCCGATATTGATTGACCAAACACCAGAGGTTCACCATGAACAAGCAACTTATCAAGTTTTTTAATATGACGGGCCTGACCTGGTTTGTCCCGTTCGTCAGGATTGCGTCGGGCGAAAACCCTGCCCAGCAAGTCCGCCAATTGTTTTTGATTATGGGCGTGCCGATTATTGCGTTTGCGTTGTTTTTGGGCTTATGGAGTGTTTCGGCGGCTAAAGTCAACACCAGCCTAGGGGCAATTCCAGGCCCGGTAGCCGTCTGGCATGAAGCAGGTGGTTTGTTGGCAGAACATGTCGCCGAACGC
>JABFST010000225.1 GCA_013140465.1 Methylococcaceae bacterium | reverse complement strand
ATTCCAGACAGTATCCGATGTCAAAAACCCCACCTCAGCCAAACCCGGCAGCGGCGGCACGAAAGGCTGTGCGCCTGTGGCGATGACGATGGCGCGGGTGCTTAGCGTTTGCACACCCGTGTCGGTCGTTACGGCAACATGCCAAGGTGATACTATTTTTGCCGTGCCAATCAGCACCTGCACGCCCAGTGCGCTATAACGTTCAATCGAATCATGCGGGGCGACGGCCTTGACCACGCTGTGCACCCGCGCCATCACTTCGGCAAAATCAACCACGGCATGGGCTTGGTTAATGCCAAAATCTGCCGAATGGCGGATTTGTGCCAACAATTTAGCGGTGCGGATTAACGCTTTAGACGGCACACAACCCGTATTTAAACAATCGCCGCCCATAGTATGTTTTTCAACCAGCGTGACTTTTGCCTTAACCGCAGCGGCTATATAAGCCGTGACCAAACCGCCCGCACCCGCACCGATGACGATTAAATTGTTATCAAAGCGTTTAGGTTTTTGCCATGTCCGTGGGTCGGGTTCAGACATTAGACTGTCCTTGGCGGAGGCTATGCAGGGCTTTTTTAGCCAGCAATGGCAATAAGCCCAACAACACCAACGCCCCAGCCAAAGGCGGAGATAAAATGCCCGCCAAAGAATCCAATTGCGCCAGTTGTGTTCCGGCATTTACATACACTAATGTGCCAGCAAACATACCCAATTGGCTGACCCAATAAAACGTGCTGGTTTTGATAGGCGTTAAGCCCATTAACACGTTGATGGCAAAAAACGGAAACAGCGGCACTAGCCGCACACTGAACAAATAAAACGCCCCGTCTTTGGCAATACCCGCATTGATGTTTGTAATTGCTCACCAAACTGGGCTTGTATGCGCTCTTTAAACAAAAACCGTGCAGCTAAAAACGCCCCGGTCGCCCCCAAAGTAGATGCAAAAGATACCATCAGCGTTCCCCAAAACACGCCGAACAACGCCCCGCCCGCCAAGGTTAAAATGGTGGCGCCGGGTAACGATAACGCCGTCACGGCAACATAAACCAAGCCATACAAGGCTAGTGCCTGTAAAGTGTGGGCATCCCGAAACGCCACAAGTTGCGCTTGCTGCGCTTTAAGCGTTGTTAAAGTGAGGGTGTTGGGGCCATCAAGGTAAAAAAACACCGCCATCGCAGCCGCAATAACCAGTAATAAAACCGTTTTGGGCGTATTCATGTTGCTACTCCAAGGGTTATAAATAGAGGTAGTGGTTTAAAGCCACGTTACCAAGTAAGCGTGACTGCCCATGAGTGGCAGCATAAAGACCTGCGAGGTTTAAAAACCTCGCAGGTCTGCTGCGCCGCCTTCAGTTACAAGAATGCCTAGCCTTTACGCTAAATCGGCTTTCTTCGTCAGCCTTGCTATCGTACTATAATAAAGACTATGACTTTTTAAAGGTATAAAAATGACAACGCTCATTAACGATTTAGAACTTGATGACGATGCAATTGCAGCACTCAAAGCACTTTGCAAAGAGACCCGCATGAAACCCTCAAAAGCCATACTAGCCGCTATCATTGCCTATCGGCGCATGAACGCCAATGACCGCTATTTAGGGACAGGCGAATTAGATACCGCAAGCGACCATCCTAGCGTAAGCAAGCGGGCTGTTAATTGAGTTTGGGGTTCAAATCCACGCCAGCCAAGCGATCTCGTTCCCCAAACTCTGGTTTGGGAATGCCTATGACCAAGCTCCGCTTGGTGTGGCTGTGACATCAAGCAGAGCTTGAGGGTAGGCATTCCCAAGCCAGAGCTTGGGAACGAGACATGCGTGTTAAGCGGAGTGCAACGGCTTTAGACGTTGCTTTCTCGGGTTTAATGCCTACACAGCAACGTCTAAAGCCGTTGCACTCCTGCTGCTCGGCTATAGATAAGTAGCCTGATACCTACGCCAATCCTCGGGGGTATCCACATCCCATTGCAGTGCCGATTCGTAGCTAACCAGCCGCTGTTGCTTAAGCCGCGCACGGGTGCGCGCCAACACCTGCGGTGTTCCCCAAGGCATGTCTATATCGCTTAACACCAACGGTTGCGGTTGCTTAACGCCAATCAGGCTATAGCCGCCGTCTTCGGTGGGGGCCAGCACCACATCGGCATGGTTGTTAAGCGCGGCTAGCAATTGCCCAAGATCCGCGATGGTTAACGTAGGGCAATCACAGCCCATCAACATAACGTGTTTAAACTGTTGCAAACCCGTGTCGATGGCATCAGCCATGCGTCTGCCCAAGCCGCCATCAGTTTGCGGGTGTAAGCTGATGGGATAGCGTAAGGCCAGGTGCTGAAAAAAAGCATGGTCGGTGCTTGGGCTACACCACAGTTGGAGGGGGCATAAGGCGGCATCATGCAAGCGTGCCAGCAAACGTTCGGTCAAGTCTATATGAACTTGCGCGGCTTGTTCGGCAGTGAGTTCGGTCATTAACCGGGTTTTAACCTGGCCCGGTAATGGGGCTTTGCAAAACACCTGAACTACGCTGTCGGGGTGTTGATAAAGCATTATCGGGGTTTTAGCGGCTGGAATGGCAGCCACAATAAGCGGCTAAAGCTTAAGGTCTCGGCGTGCCTAAAGTGCGCCAAGCCTATCTCCATGTCGGTTTGTGCCAACAGCGGTTGGTCGGTATAGGTTTTGCACAGCCTATCCCAGCACGACAGCGAAAAGCCGTAATTGCTATCCGTTTCTAGCGGTCTAGTCGAGTGGTGGATGCGGTGCATATCGGGTGTTACCAACACATAGCGGAGGGCTTTATCCACGGCAGTGGGCAGGTTGATATTGCTATGGTTAAAGGTCGCCGCCGCATTTAAGATAATTTCAAAGGCGATAACCGCCAGCGGGTTGGCGCCAATTAAGATAATGATGACCAGCTTGTAAGCCATAGACAGCAGGATTTCCAAAGGATGAAAGCGCACGGCGGTGGTTGCGTCCATGTCGATGTCGGTATGGTGGACTTGATGCAAACGCCACAACCACGTCCACTTGTGGGCCAATAAGTGTTGGCCGTAAATGGCAAAATCTAAGGCCAAGAGCGTAACCGTTATCGCTAGCCATGTTGGTAAGGCAAACTGGTTTAACAGCCCTAAGCCGTGGGCTTGGGCGGTGCTTGCCGTTAAATAAGCAATGCCGCCGACGCTGATGCGCATGACCAGCATATTGAGCGCAGCTAAACCTATATTAATAGGCCAGCGTTGTGTGCGGCTGACGCGTAAACGACGGCGCGGGCTAACAGACTCCCAGCCTATCATCAGTAAAAAAACGCCTAACGCACAGCCTAACCGCAGCAGCAATTCCACTTTAACCCCCTTTACCAAAACCTCTAAACGGCGACCAATACCGCCCTTGTTGGTATAACCGCGCCAACACCTCAGGATTTTCACCTAAAAAATAGCCCAAGCGACAGCTCCACATCAAAAAAATGATCTTAATCACGCCAAACGCTAGCCAACGCCGGGCCGAACTGTGGACTTGGGCGCGTAAACACAGTGGGGGCGATAGTTTTTTTAAAGCCTTGCACAAACTAATGTCTTCCATCAGGGCGATGTTTGGATAACCGTTGACGGCGGCAAATGCGGCTTTAGTCACAAAAATAGCTTGATCGCCCGTGGCGATGCCCGTAAGCCGCGAACGCCAGTTCATCATAAAAGCGATCACCGCCAGCAGCCAGTGTGAGCCCGTCAGGCGGATGTCAAACCGCCCCCACGTTGCATCGTCATTGATTAACGCTAAAGCATGGTCAGGCAAAAAAGTGTCGGCGTGTAAAAACACCAATATCTCACCTATTGCCGCCGCCGCGCCAGCATTCATTTGTTTGGCGCGGCCTTGTTCAGATGTTAAGACTTTATCAGCCAGTGCTTGGGCAAGCGTGACGGTATGGTCGTGGCTGCCGCCATCGACCACAATAATTTCCGCATGGTCACGATACGTTTGTAAGGCCAGCAAACACGATTGTATGCTTTGTTGTTCGTTTAAGGCAGGGGTTATGATAGAAAATTTCATTAAAATCAGACACTCAATAACGCAGTAAAACCCATGATATGGCAAGATGCGCCACGATGCCCAGTTCTGCTTGCCGGAACAGTCACATTGCACGGACTTAAGCAGATGTGGATGATGCGCATAAGTACGGTATCAGCCGTATCCCTACGTTATCGCTGAAAAAGGTCGAAACGCAAGCCAATATCGTCGATAATGCCGAGTTGTCTAACTTGCTTGCCGTTAATTTACTGTCTAATGAAGCTGGAAAAAATCAAACTATCAGGTTTTAAATCTTTTGTTGATACCACTGTTATTCCTATTACGGGCAATCTGACCGCCATTGTCGGCCCCAATGGCTGCGGCAAATCCAATATTATTGATGCGGTGCGCTGGGTGATGGGCGAAAGCTCCGCCAAACATTTGCGCGGCGGCAATATGGCGGATGTCATCTTTAACGGCTCCTCAGGCCGCAAACCCGTCAGCACCGCTTCTGTGGAATTGGTGTTTAACAATTCCGAAGGCAAGCTGGGCGGCGAATATGCCCAATACGACTCTATCGCCATCAAACGCCAAGTCAGCCGCGACGGGCAATCCTTGTTTATGCTGAACGGCTCGCGCTGCCGCCGTAAAGACATCACCGATTTGTTTTTGGGCACAGGCTTAGGCGCCGCAGTTACGCGATTATTGAACAAGGCACGATTTCGCGCATGGTTGAAGCCAAGCCCGAAGATTTGCGC
>JABFST010000230.1 GCA_013140465.1 Methylococcaceae bacterium | reverse complement strand
TTCCGGTTATCTCCTTTCAGATAACAAGTTTTATCCCATGCCGGGCACACTAGGTGCCATTGCCGAACGGCAATGGCTAAAACCGTTGCCGTCCAGCGATGAGCGCTTAGTTTAAGAGCATGGGCTAGTTATTTTGCGTTTAAGTGTTGTTTACGAGCCACACCAAAACCAGCCAGACCTGCCGCCAATAGGGCGATAGACGCGGGTTCAGGCACATTTCCGGGTACAGGAACATTATTGCCTAACGGTGTTTCCTCTATCGTACCATTAAGTCCGAAAAAAAATATGCTGGACTGGTTAGGGATATCAACTCTAGCGGAGAGACTTAGTAGCGCTAATGCTGGGACAGGCACACTACCTGACTGTAGGGCAAAAAACAGTGAGTAGCCGTTCGTATCGTCGGTAAAAGTCCATCTTTTCGGTGGTGATAGTGATGACGATATAGACGAACTAAAATTGGTCGTGGTATTGTCAGAATTCCTAAAAAAACTGACTGATTGAACATTGGCAACAGTAGCCAATTGGTCATCCCATCCAAATATGGTGGTGTAAGTATCATTATCACTGTTAACACCCGTCACCTTATATCCCACTACTCCCGCTTCAGCATAGTGAAATGTAGACAATAGCGTTGCCAATAATGCCGAGGTAATTTTAACTTTTAACTTCATATTAAGAACTCTTTAAATGATGATTTTATAATCCAATAACGAACGTTACTGAATGGCGTCAGGTTTTAGATTGATTTTTCGGGTAGTTTATTTAGTATTGGATAAAGAGACCTTACCTAACAAGCCTTACATTTCAACCTTAAAGGTATAAGCTTGCGTAGAATGCCTGTTAACGCACCCTAGTCCCTTAAAGCATCGGCTTATACAAAAGTCAAAAATCAACAAAATAAATCAACGGCATAATTAAAAACACATGTTATTGATTTTTATTTGTATTTTTCAACTTATATAGAAAGCAACGCCCTTAAAGAGGTATTGATTTTAATTCATAAGCACTTACCAATATAAATGATTATATGAGTAGTCATTTATGTGGAAAGTGGTTAAATATTACCATGAAAAATCATTTTTTTTAAAAAATATCATATTCTTTCGTGGATTCAACTCCGAAGTGCAATCTTAGACCTTATACGTTTGCGCCAACTGGCATACCCTATTTTCAGCTCTCTTGCCAGTGTTTTTCTGCCACTTTTGCCTAAATTCGACTGCGCACTATTAAGTCACACCCTACTAATCCATTTTATTAAACATACTATAAAACTACAAAAGCACCAGCTCTTGCCCCTAGCAATAGCCAGTGATTATTACCCACATTGGACCAATGCCAACGCAACCATAAAATCGCATCAGCTGCATTACCTTTGGCATTTGGTGACCCTATCGATGCTTCGGGCACTTATAAAAGCGCGGCGTTTGCAGCTCTTAACCAAGACAACAGGCCACGTAGCGGCAACACTGGCTATTGGGCTAACGGTGGCTCAGACTTCGCCACTTGGCCGGGCCCAGACCAACCTTATCGTGGTTATATGGGACTTAGCTTTTTAGACCTCGCCAGCAACCTCCATTACGCGTGGATAGATGTCGGCGTCGCAGCTTACAACCCCAATGATTTATCTTCTTATGAAGCCACCGTATACGGTTATGGTTATGAATCTGACGCCAATGTAGGCATCCTTGCAGGCGCAACTGGCAACGTCCCAGAACCCGCCTCATTAGCCCTGCTGGCTCTCGGCGCGGCGGGCTTTATCGGTCGCAAGAAATTGGCGGCTTAAAGCCATCGCTTAAGCCGTTTGTGCCGGGCAGTGCGCAGCTTAAACTGCCCGCACGCCCCCGGCATGAACGGCTTAACTTTTACTGGCTAGGGATTGCCCTTACTATTTTTAGTAACAAATTCTTTAGACCGGGGTGTTTTTTTCATACCACGGTTTCGTATTTTCCGCTTTATAAGCCCCGCCTTTTTTCCAACCCCCCTTACCCACACGCCTCCGTCATGACTGTTACTGTTACTCCTGTCACGCCCCGGCAATGGCCGTTGGCGCGCGCGCTCACTGGTAAAGCGCTGCACCCGGATTTGCCGGGATTGCATGGCTGGCTAGCCTTTCTCGCGGATGCGGACGGCACCACGCGCCTTGTTGGCGCGGTCGTGTTGCGCGTAGTAGACCATGAGGCGGTGGTGTGGGTAGCGGTGGCAGAGCCTTACCGTCGGCTTGGTGTAGGACGGGTACTGGCAGCAACCGCAATCGGACACGCGCAGCGTTTGGGTGTGGTTGGGGTGAGTGCTTGGCAAGGCTTAGCCGATCCTGTGGCTTGGGCTTTTTGCGAAAGCCAGGGCTTTCAACGGATTAATACCCTCGATTATTTTGAGACGACCCTAGCAGACGCTGAACAATTTTTCGCGGGTTATTATCAGCGCTTTGTCCAGCGCGGCACGATACCGGACAACTTAAGCCTCAGTTGCGATGGCGAGGTGCCGTGGTCGTTGTTCCAGCCCCTCATGGAGCAGGAGTTCGGTATCGCCATGGCGGCGCGGCTAGCGGGCATCGCCAGCCATGGTCTGGCAGCCCACGAATGGGCGGTGTCGTTGTCGCTGGATGGCGTGGCGGTCGCTGTTGCCATGGGTACGGTTGCCGACGGTTGCGCATCGGCAGATGCCTATACGGTCGCTCCGGCGTTCCGGCGAGGGTGGGCGCATATTGTGTTCAAATATCTAGTCACAAAAGTCAAACGCGAACGATTTCCCGGCGACACCCGCTATTGTTTTAGTGCCGCCGACAACCATGGCGATACCCGCAAGCTGGCAGCGCTAATGGCAAAGCGCGGCCTGTGCATACGCGGCATCAAAAC
This sequence comes from Methylococcaceae bacterium, assembly GCA_013140465.1. GTDB lineage: Bacteria > Pseudomonadota > Gammaproteobacteria > Methylococcales > Methylomonadaceae > Methylobacter_C. Next base: position 16,788 of record JABFST010000230.1, on the reverse strand, counting down.
CGAACGCCTTTATCAATGTAAAGTAGGGAGTAACGATGAGTATTAGCCGTTTTCTTGTTCTCGGCCTGGACGGACTGGAACCCGCCTTGTTCGCGCCCTTGTTGCGCGCAGGCTTAATGCCAAATTTAGCAAGCCTGTTACGGCGCGGTCGGCACGGGCCACTGACGCCAATTCTTGCCGATTGCCCACCCGCCTGCTGGGCGAGCTTAGTCAGCGGACGTTGGCCAGACGCACATGGCGTGTTGGCCGGACAAGAGGCGGATACGCTGAATGGCGGCGTGCAAGCGGTAGACAGTTCTTCGCTACAGGTCCCGGCATTATGGGAATGGCTGGCGGCAGCGGGTATCGACAGCTTTCGGGTCGGCCTGCCACTTACGCATCCGGCTTCAGGGCCTGGCGCGTGCGTTAGCGGCGCGTATCCGGGAGCGTTTGGTGCCGACGGATGTTGGGAAGCATTGCCGTCCGCCACGTTTGCCGGGTTGGATTCAAGCACCGTGGCTATGCTGGAGGAGTTGCGCGTCCATCCCAAAAACTTAGAGGGCGAGGTTCTGGGCTTGCTGATGCCCAAATTGGCGGCAGCCGATCCGGCTACGGATCGCCGTCCCACGTTCGTTGGCGTTGCCTTAGCGCGTGCGCTCAGCCTGCACAATGCCACCACGGCGTTGCTGGAGCTACAACCGACCACGTCCGGGATAATCCGTTATCCGTTTTTGGCTGAGTTGTCGCGCGAATTCCTAGGCTATCACCCACCTCGGTTAGTGGCGGTGAGCGAGGCGGATTTCGAGCATTACCAATTTGTTATCAGCAGTGCTTACCGCATACTGGATAAACTGCTGGGACGTATCGTGGAATTGGCGGGGACGGATGCGGCTGTGGGTATCGTCAGTTCTCATGGCTATCGGCTGGAGCCCGAGTTTCGCGGGCTTGGTTTGGAGCAGGCCGACGCAGCGACACCAAACATTCGCCCAGAAGGCTGGTGGCTATTGGCGGGTTCGGACATCGTTGCCGATCCTAAGCCGCAATCGGCAACTGTGCTTGATTTGGCACCAACGGTACTGGCGGCTTTTGGCCTTGCCGCCCCTGCTGAATGGCCGGGCCAGGCACTTTGGCCAGCAACCACCGAGTTACGCCCATGCCCGCCTGTTGTTGCTGATAAGCCGCCAGTGGCACAGCCCGCAAACGACGAAGATATTGAATGGCTGGCGCAATTGACCGCAATGGGTTTGACCGACCCTCTCGCAGAACGGTTAGCAATGGATCAGGCTAACGCCGCCGGAGAACGGGAATGGAACCGCTACCGTATTTTGATGCAGCGCGGCGAGATTGATGCCGCGTTTGCCTGCCTGAATGATTTGCGCCGAGGCGGCGGGGCTATGGTCTTGCGCGCCACACTGGAGCAAGGCGGCATACTAGGGACGCTAGGGCGTTGGAGCGAGGCCGCGCAGTTGCTGGTACCGCTATTACCCATCTTGGCGCAAGCAGACGCAACGGTTTTGCGGCAAGCGGGGCTGCCAGTAAACTTGGTATCGGCAGAACTTTACCAGCAAGGCATACAGGCTATCTTGGCACGCGCCCGAAATGATCTTGATGCCGCCCGCCGTCATTTAGACGCTATAGGCGTGCTGCCTGTGAATATTCCGTGTTTGCAAAAACTGCGCGAGGAATTGGGGTAGTTTTTTGGCTTACTCATCGGAGTGCAACGGCTTTAGACGTTGCCGGGGCAAAGTGCAACGTCTAAAGCCGTTGCACTCCGGCGGGGATTCGCTTAACTGGGGGCGAATGAATTCGCCCCTACGCGGGGTAATCGTACTGTTAAGCCATCGTCAATACCCGCTCCTGCAACAGCTTGATTTCATGATACTCGGAGTGCAATGGCTTTAGACATTGCCGTGGCAAAGTGCAACGTCTAAAGCCGTTGCACTCCGGCGGTGGTTGGCTTAACGGGGGGCGAATGAATTCGCCCCTACGCGGGGCAATCGTACTGTTAAGCCATCGTCAACACCCGCTCCTGCAACAACTTAATTTCATCCCTAATTTTAGCCGCTTGTTCAAACTCTAAATTTTTGGCGTGGCGGTACATGGCATCTTCCAATTGTTTAAGCTTTTTGCCCAATTGCTTGGGAGTCAGCACTTGGTAATCGGGGCTAGGTTCAGCCACTTTGCTGGCTTTTTTGTCGTTTGCCGCCCCGCCTGAGCCGGGTATCGCCACTTGTAATATATCGTTGACGGATTTGAATATGGTTGCCGGGGTGATATCGTGGTCGCTGTTAAATTGCTGTTGTTTGCTGCGGCGGCGTTCGGTTTCTTCGATGGCTTGCTGCATGGAGCGGGTGATCTTGTCGCCATACAAAATGGCTTTGCCGTTGGCGTTACGGGCGGCACGGCCTATGGTTTGCACCAGCGATACGACCGAACGCAAAAAGCCTTCTTTGTCGGCATCTAAGATGGCGACCAACGACACTTCGGGTATATCCAAGCCTTCGCGCAACAGGTTGATGCCCACCAGTACATCAAACTGCCCCAAGCGCAAATCGCGGATGATTTCTACCCGCTCCACGGTGTCGATGTCGGAATGCAGATAGCGCACGCACACACCGTGTTCCGCCAAATATTCGGTTAAATCTTCGGACATGCGTTTGGTCAGCGTCGTCACTAGCACGCGTTCTTTGCTGTCCACGCGCAAGCGGATTTCCGACAACAAATCATCTACTTGCGAGGTGGCGGGGCGCACTTCTACGACCGGATCCAACAAGCCAGTAGGGCGCACGACTTGTTCGGCAAACACGCCGGAATGCTCGCGTTCGTAAGGCCCAGGGGTGGCGGATACATAAATGCGCTGTGGGGCTTTGGCCTCAAATTCGGCGAACATCAGCGGTCGGTTATCTAACGCCGAAGGCAAGCGAAAACCGTATTCCACCAGCGTTTCTTTGCGGGAACGGTCGCCTTTGTACATCGCGCCAATTTGCGGCACGGTGACATGACTTTCGTCAATTATCACCAAGGCATTGTCGGGCAAATAATCGAACATGGTCGGCGGTGATTCCCCCGCTTGTTTGCCCGACAAATACCGCGAATAGTTTTCTATGCCCGCGCAATAGCCCACTTCCAAGATCATTTCTATATCAAACAAAGTGCGTTGTTCCAAACGCTGGGCTTCGACCAGTTTGTTCAGGCTGTGCAATTGTTTCAGGCGGTCTTTTAGCTCGATTTTAATGTTGTCTACGGCTTGTAACAGCTGTTCCCTAGGCGTGACGTAATGGCTTTTGGGATACACGGTGTAACGCGCCAAACGGTGCAGGATTTCGCCTGTGAGCGGGTCGAACAAGGACAGGCGTTCAATTTCGTCATCAAACAATTCCACGCGCAAGGCTTCGCTGTCCGATTCCGCCGGAAAAATGTCGATTACTTCGCCACGCACGCGGTAGGTGGCGCGGCGCAATTCGATGTCATTGCGGGTGTATTGCATTTCCGCCAAACGGCGCAAAATAGTGCGCTGGTTAATCATGTCGCCTTTAACCAAATGCAACACCATCTGGAAGTAGGATTCCGGCTCGCCTAAGCCATAAATGGCGGACACCGTCGCCACGACGATCGAATCGCTACGCTCCAATAAGGCCTTGGTGGCGGACAAGCGCATTTGTTCGATGTGTTCGTTGATGGCGGCATCTTTGTCGATGAAGGTGTCTGAGGCGGGAATATAGGCTTCGGGCTGGTAATAATCGTAGTAGGAAACAAAATATTCGACGCTGTTTTCGGGGAAAAACTCCTTCATTTCACCGTATAACTGCGCCGCAAGGGTTTTGTTTGGAGCCATAATCATCGCCGGACGCTGCACTTGGTTGATGACATTAGCGATGGTAAAAGTCTTGCCCGAACCTGTTACGCCCAATAGGGTTTGATGCACTTCGCCATCATTCAAGCCATCCACTAAGGCTTGAATGGCGGTGGGCTGGTCGCCTGCGGGTTGGAATCGGCTATGGATTTTAAAGGGTTTTTTCATATCGGAAGATGGAAAGTGGCGGCTTAGGAAAAGGCCCGCTATAAGCCCCTGTTAACGCGTTTACATTAAACTGGTTAGCATAGTGTAGCCAAACCAGCACAGAGACCGCCAGTGCTTTGATCCGCTATTGGACTCTCACTGCCCACAATGCGCATACCTATGGCTAACGCACGCATTTTCTTAAGCCCATAAAACCAAGCACCTAAATAGGTAATAATTCACAAACCCGAAGTTTTGTTCTCTTTTAGTTCTCTTTTAGTTCTCTTTTAGTTCTCTTTTTTGTTGCAAAATCTTAAAATATTGCTAAGCTAATAACGTACCCAACTACTTAAGAGCTGCAATCACATGGCTGTTTTAACCAGACGACAACTGGAAATTTTTAACTTTCTGCGCGACAACTACGAAAGTTTTGCTTGCCCGCCGAGTTTGGACGAACTCTGCTCGGCATTAAACATGTCTTCACGCGGATCCTTGTACAAACATATCTTAGCCTTAATCAATGCCGAGCTTGTGGAATCGTTTGTCGGCAACAAACAAGGCGGTATCCGCTTAACTCCTAAGGCCCTTAATAATGAGATCGCCAATGAACAAAGCTTGCCGTTTATCGGCTGCATTGCAGCGGGCAAACCCATAGAAGCCTTAGCAAACACCCGCTATATGACCGTCCCCCAAGTCCTTAAAACTAACAAGCCTTGTTATGTCTTGCAAGTTAAAGGTGATTCTATGATAGACGCAGGGATTTTTGACGGTGATTGGGTGGTCATTGAACAACGTGATTACGCCAATAACGGTGAAATCGTCGTTGCGCTTATCGACAATTCTGAAGCAACACTGAAATACATTGAGCAATCAGCGGAGCAAGTTTTATTGCTGCCCGCTAATTCCAGTATGGCCGCAATGTCCTATCGCCCTGAGCAAGTCAATATCCAGGGTGTTTTAGTGGGACAAATGCGCAGTTACCGTTCCCACTAAGACCAACAGCACTATCCACTAGGAGTATGACCATGCAACGCAAAATTCACATGCACGACCAAGTTTACAACAAAGTCGAAGACATCATGAACCATTACAAAAGAAAGCCTATCCTTGATTTGGTGCGCGTGATAAAGCAGATGGTGCGCAAAACGTCGGCTGCATAAAACGGTAGGTGTATTGCCGCCTGTGGAGACTGTGAAAGTATTTCAAATACTCACGAAAAGGTGTTTTATATTTTTATAAGTATTTGATTTAATTATAGATTGTAGTGAAAAAAATGTTTTTTCACTCCGATGGGCAAGCTTACGTTAATTCTTTCACAGTCTCTGTGGCTTACCGCTAAAGTTTAGCGCGGTATCACTGCTATGCTGATTTAATGTTGACACGGCACTGGCTTAAGCGGTTGCACACCCGCTGTTATGGCTAAACGCCGGGCAACGCGGCTAGGGTAGGTGCTATGGTGACTGTTTAAGGCATTTGCATACGCCAGCGTTAGGCTAATGGAAGTTTGGTCGGCAATGGCACATTAAGCCGAAGCCTATCAACACCATTGGCCTATCTAACAGACAAATATATGCGCTTACCCGCTTATTAGCGGCTGACAGCAACGTTTATTTTACGATGCGTAAAGTAGGTCTTGTTGGGGGTTTGTCTTCTGGAGGAGGCGTTTCGTCTATTTCTTCTTCTTGGTCGAAGATCATGCCCTTACCGTTTTCTTTGGCATAGATGGCCATGACTGCGGAAACAGGTGTCACTATGTGCATGGGTTTGCCGCCAAACCGGGCATTGAAATGAATTTCTTCATTGCCTAGCGACAGCCCTTGAATGGCTTCTGGCCTAACGTTAAGTACAATCTTGCCATCCTCAACAAATTGTTGTGGCAACACAGCACGACGGTTTTCGGCATTGACCAGGATGTGTGGTGTTAATTCATTATCGATAATCCATTCATAAATGGAACGGATCAAATAGGGTTTTAAGGAGGTCATGTTGGGTGTTATTTTAAAGGCTCAGCCATTTCTTTTTCTGCATCACTCAAGCTGCGCTTGAATGCCGGTCTTTTAAACAGCCGTTGGGCATAATTGGTAATCACTTCATTGGGTGTTGAGACATCAATCCCGATACTGGGCAAACGCCATAATAAGGGCGCAATGGCGCAATCAATCAACGAAAATTCTTCACTCATAAAATAAGGTCTGGCAGCAAAAATAGGGGCTGCCGACAAAATGCTTTCACGCAGTGCTTTTTTGGCACGCCCCGATTTTTTCTCGCCAGAAAATAAGATTTCATCCAATAACTGATACCAGTCTTGGTCGATACGCTTAATTAACATGCGGGCGTTGGCGCGGGAAACCGGATCCATTTGGTGCAAGGGCGGGTGCGGAAAACGCTCGTCCAAGTATTCCATAATGATGCGCGAATCGTAAAGCACCAAATCGCGTTCAATTAATGTGGGTGAAGTCCCGTTTGGGTTAAGCTCCAATAAATCTTCTGGCGGGTCATTCGGGTCATAATATTCTATGTCTGCGGCAACCGCTTTCTCGTGTAAAACAAATCGTGCGCAATGGCTCATTGCACAAGTGGGGGATGAAAATAGCGTCATTACAGATTTGCGGGTAATAATGTTTGCCACGAATAACAACCTCTTTGGACGTATAGGGCGATAAAAAGGTTATTATAGCATAAAGAGTCAGGTTTTGGCTGTTACCCCGCTTAGGCTAAAGCATGGCCTAAGCCCCTAAAAACGTCCTTGTTTTTAGGGGATCGGGTTTAATGCACGTCTTGCCAATATTCCTTTTTAAGCAAATAGGCAATGACCAAAAACAAACCTAAAAACAGCAGCACATATTTGCCTATGCGCTCCCTTTCCAGTTGAACGGGTTCACCAACATACACCAAAAAGCCAACGAGGTCATTGACAAAAACGTCAAACTCTTCTTCGCTTAAGGTGCCTGGTTCTTGGAGCACCAATTCTGTCTGTTCGCCATAAATGGTTTTGCGGATTTCGGTGACTTGTTCACCTTGCAACTGCCACAGCGGGTTAGGCATTGCCGTGTCGGCAAAAATCGTGTTGTTTACGCCTGTAGGGCTTTTAGGGTCTAGGTAATAGCCTTTCAGGTAGCTGTATAGCCAATCTGCGCCACGCGAGCGGGCAATCAACGACAAATCTGGCGGCTGAGTGCCGAACCATTTTTCAGCGTCGTGTTTGTTCATCGCGCTATGCAATTGGTCATAAATGCTGGCCCCTTCGGGTGCGATTTCTTGCAACACTTTCTTTTGGTCTACGCCTAAATCGACGGCAATACGCAAGTAGCGGATGTGCTTTGCCGAATGGCAACCCAAACAATAAGTGACAAAATGTTGTGCGCCGCGCTGTAAAGAGGCACTATCAGACAAATCTATGTCAGCTTCTTGCAGTTCTATTTCCTCGGATGCCACCACCCCAAAAGACATTGTGAGCAGTAATAAAAACGTTAGCAGTAAATTTTTCATATTAATCCAAACTCCCTTTCACTTTTTGTGCTAAGCGGGTAATAACATGGGCCATACCCTCAGGATTAGGTCTTCTACTAAAAAAGGAGCTTTTGAATGCCGAATCACCTATTTCGGAATGATGAGGCTTGGTGGTTATTTCCTCAATAAAAGCGGGCAGTTGCTCTTCCAAGCTATGCAGTTGTTCCTCAAGACTATGGGCAGGGGTCAGTTTTTTAGGCAGGGGCTTGGTTTTTTCCCAGCGGGTATAGAGCGGCATCAGCAAAAAGAAGCCAAAATAGACGGTTGTGAACAAGCGGGCAACGACAGTCGCCACTGGTGTGACGGGTTGTGTACCCAAATAGCCTAATACCACAAAGCTTAAGACAAACAAGAACAAGGCTTTTTTGAAGATGCCACCACGATAGCGTATGGATTTGACTTTACAACGATCCAGCCAAGGCAACAGGAACAACACCACGATAGAACCGCCCATGGCAATAACGCCAGCAAACTTATCGGGTATCGCTCTCAAAATAGAATAAAACGGCGTGAAATACCAAACAGGGGCAATGTGTTCAGGCGTTTTCATCGGATCTGCCGGGATAAAATTGGCATGTTCGAGGAAATAGCCGCCCATTTCCGGCATATAAAAAATCACTGTCGCAAAAAACAACAGGAATACTGCCACGCCGACGATGTCTTTAACGGTGTAATACGGATGAAAAGGAATGCCGTCTACAGGATGTCCCCAAGGATCTTTAGATTCTTTTATTTCAATGCCGTCAGGGTTGTTTGAGCCGACTTCATGCAGGGCAACGATGTGCATAAACACCAGCATCACCAACACCAAAGGCACGGCAATAACGTGAAACGCAAAAAAGCGGTTTAAGGTAGCGTCAGCAATAACGTAATCGCCGCGTATCCACAGGGACAAATCATCACCAATAACGGGGATGGCACTAAACAAGGAAATGATAACTTGCGCACCCCAGTAGGACATTTGTCCCCAAGGCAACAAATAGCCCATAAACGCTTCTGCCATTAATGCAACAAACAGCAACATGCCGAATATCCAGATCAACTCGCGCGGATGCTTGAATGAGCCGTACATAATGCCACGGAACATGTGCAAATAAATCACGATAAAGAAAGCCGACGCACCCGTCGAGTGCATATAACGCACTAGCCAACCCCACGGCACGTCACGCATGATGTATTCGACCGAATCAAACGCCAATTTGGCGTCTGGTTTGTAATTCATGGTCAGTAAAATGCCGGTAAGGATTTGGTTGACCAAGACCAACAAGGCCAATGAACCAAAAAAATACCAAAAGTTGAAGTTTTTGGGCGCGTAATAATGCGCCATGTGGTCGTTCCAAAACTTGGTGACTGGGAAACGTTCCAAGACCCAGTTGCCACATTCGTTTAGACGGGATGGTTTCATGCAGATTTCTCCTCAGCAGATTCACCAACAATGATGAGATTGTCGGTTATATAGCGATAGGGCGGAATTTCGAGGTTAGTGGGCGCAGGGACACCGCGATAAACGCGGCCCGCCAAGTCAAACCAAGAACCATGGCACGGGCAAAAAAAGCCGCCATGCCATTTTTCGCCTAAATCACTGGGAGCAATTTCTGGACGGAACGTAGGGGAACAACCCAAATGGGTACACAAGCCCACAGCCACCAATATTTCTGGCTTGATTGAACGGGCCGGATTTTTGCTGGAAGGGGGTTGTTGGGAATCTTCCGAGTTGGGGTCGCGGAGTTCGCTATCCAAGGTTTTTAAGGTAGCAAGGACTTCGGGTGTCCTGTTCAGCACCCAGACTGGCTTTCCGCGCCAAGCAACCCTGATAAGTTGCCCTGTTTCCATTTTACTGATATCAACCTCTACTGGCGCACCAGCCGCCATCGCTTTGACGCTAGGCTGCATTTGGGCAAGAAAAGGTACAGCCAAATAACCTGTACCAACAGCACCAACCACGGTTAAAGCCGAGGTTAAAAACTGGCGTTTAGACTTATCGACGCCTTTATTATTCATTATGGAACTCTCCTGATTTATCCGTGGCCTTACAGCTCATTTTTATTGTGCCGCCAATATACCACTAGAAGCGTGTTAATTTGAAGTGCTTATAATGAATTATTAAAGAAGTTGACAGGCGATTGCCAGGCTCATTACCAAGAAACCGACATAAGCCCATGAACACAAATAACATTATGATTGTAAAGGCGTAAAAACAGCCCTAACCGCTTAAGGATAATTTTCTGTAAAAATAAAGGTTAAGCCTGTTTGTCTAAGCCTAGCTTAAAGGGCTTTTAATCCGCCAGCGTCGCTAGACTATGGCTTAAAGCGTCAAGAAACGCCGTGTTCTCCTCAGGCGTGCCGATAGTCACCCGCAAACAATCTGCCAACAAGCCCCCTTGCGGACTCATATTCTTAATCAACACGCCTTGTTGTTTGATGGCGGCAAAAATAGCAGTAGCCTTATCTTTAGGCGTTTTAAACAAAATAAAGTTTGCCGCACTGGGGTAGGCATAAATACCGTCAAACTGATTGAGTTGAGCAAAAACCCGCGCCCGCTCTTGGCAAATATGCTGGGTTTGCTGGTCGAACAAGGCTTTGTTGCTTAGCGCAAACTCGGCGCTCAGTTGGGTGAGGCAATTGATGTTGTAGGGCAAACGGATTTTGTGTAGCTGTTCAATCAACAACGGATTGCCCGCAATATAGCCCAAGCGCAAACCCGCCAAGCCTAACTTAGATACGGTGCGCATCACCAATAAATTGCCATATTGGCCTAAGGCGGGCATAAAACTGGCCTCTGCAAACGGCGCATAGGCTTCGTCGATCACCACCAAGCCTTCGGCGGCTTGGATAATCTCCCTAATCGCGGCCTCATTAAACAAATTGCTTGTTGGGTTGTTGGGATAGGCAATAAAAATGACTGCGGGCTGATGCTGTTGGATAGCCGCCAGCATAGCGGGCAAATCTAGCTCGAAGCTATCCGCCAATAACGGGATACCCAGATAAGTTAAACCCAAACAATCGCTGAGTTGCTTATACATGACAAACCCCGGCGTAGGGGCAAGCACACTGGCTGTTGGCGGTAGCGCCATCAACAACAGCTGGATGATTTCATCCGAACCATTGCCTAGCAACACATCAAACCCCTCGGGGATTTCATACACGTCCTTAATCAGTTTTACCAGATCGCGGGCTTCGGGGTCGGGATAACGGTTAATCGGACAGTCTTTTAACACCGCCAACCACGCTTGCTTGATGTCTTCAGGCCAATGATAGGGGTTTTCCATCGCATCCAATTTGATAAAACCTTGGGCATCAGCGACTTTATAAGCGGACATTGCCAAAACTTCGGGACGAAAAGTGGTGTTAATCAGGTGCTGGATAGAAGACATGAAAATAATGCTTAGAGGGATTGAAAAGGGGCTGGGGCTGTCGGGGCGAATTCCTTCGCCCCATGCCGTTACTATTTAACCCGATACTCCGCAGAACGCGCATGGGCTGTCAGGCTTTCGCCGCGCGCCAAAATGGAAGCGGTTTTACCTAAATTATCGGCCCCAAGTGCCGAGCAATTAATCAGGCTAGTGCGTTTTTGAAAATCATAAACCCCTAACGGTGAGGAAAACCGCGCGGTGCTGGAAGTGGGCAACACATGATTAGGGCCAGCACAGTAATCGCCTAAGGCTTCTGCCGTATAACGCCCCATAAAAATGGCCCCGGCATGACGGATATGTTGGCTGAGGGCTTCTGGATCCGCCACCGACAACTCCAAATGCTCAGGGGCAATACGGTTAGCAACTTCCGCCGCTTGCAACAAATTATCCACTTTAATTAACGCGCCGCGTGTTGATAAGGAGGCGGCGATAATCTCCGCCCGCTCCATCGTCGGCAATAACTGGTTGATGCTGTGTTCTACTGCCACCAAAAAATCTGCATCATCGCTCAGCAATATCGCTTGGGCGTTTTCGTCATGTTCCGCTTGCGAGAACATATCCATCGCAATCCAATCGGGGTTGGTCTTGCCATCGCAAATCACCAAAATTTCCGACGGCCCGGCAATCATATCGATGCCCACTTGCCCAAACACCAGCTTTTTTGCCGTCGCCACATAAATATTGCCCGGGCCGACGATTTTTGCGACTGCCGGAATGGTCTCGGTGCCATAAGCCAAAGCCGCAACGGCCTGTGCGCCGCCAATAGTGAACAAACGGTCTACGCCCGCCAAATACGCCGCTGCCAACACCAAGGCATTGGTTTCGCCAGCAGGTGCTGGCACGACCATAATCAGTTCGGGTACACCCGCCACTTTCGCCGGAATCGCATTCATCAATACTGACGACGGATAAGCCGCTTTACCGCCGGGTACATACAGCCCTACCCTATCCAACGGCGTGACTTTTTGCCCCAACACCGTGCCATCGGCTTCGGTAAATTGCCAGGATTGGAGTTTTTGATGTTCGGCATAAGCGCGGATACGCTCGGCAGCAGTTTGCAAAGCTAGCGCTTGGGCTTGGGGCAACGCGTCCCATGCCGCCTTAAGTGCTGCTTGCGGCAACTCCAGTTCTGCTGCCGTGTGTATATCGCGTTGGTCAAAACGGTTGGTGTAGTTTAAAACCGCCTGGTCGCCGTTACTGCGAACATCGGCAATAATCGCCAACACCCGTTGTTGAATTTCCAAGTCGTCGGTTTCATCCCAGGCTAGTAGGGTTTTTAGTTGTTGGTCAAAGTCTGGGGAGGTGGTGGTGAGTTTTTGGATGCTTAGGTTGGACATTTGGATTCACTGAAATCAAAAAATTATAGGTTTTATTACAAAGGCCATTCTTTCTAATTCACTTTTATTGTGTACAAGAAGAGAATGCCCCCAAAGAGTATCCGTATTGTCATAGCAATCATCGGCCAATTTTTCACCTATGATCTCGTAACTTCCAATTTCCTTTTTTAGTTCTTCTGGCTCAGAGAATACGCCAAGAATAAAAACCCTATTCTTAAGATTTTTAGGGACTTTAGCTACGGCATAAGAATAGTTATTTGCTTCACTTTCTTTCTGATCGCCATCAATTAACAAAATTACCGTCATTTCTCTATATTGCATCATTAAAGGGATTAATTCCTTTTCAAACTTGTCAGCTGTTTTTTTACATCCTCCAGCTAAAGGAAGAATTCTTACCGACCGATACTTGACATTCAAATGGGTAAGAAAGCCATTTGCAATCTGACGATTGGCATCATCTTCAGGCAAAATAACAATATGCGGCTGCTCCCTATTCATAGGGCAATGTCACCTAAAAGGAGCGAGGTAATTAAATTATCTGCTCTTGGCTCATCAAGTAGTTTTATTAAGGTAGGTTCCAAATGACTTTTTCTATCGAGAAAAAACGTATTTTCGCCTGAAAATCTTTCAATCGCTTGTGAATTATGCGAGGTAACTAAAAGTTGACCACCATTTTTGAACGCCCGACGTAACTCCATAACAAAATGGTCAACCTCGGATAAAGACAAATAATTATCAGGTTCATCCCAAAAACAAAAAAGGGGTTCATAATGTTTGTTAATGGCAATCAAAACGGCACTTAGAAAAAAGCACTTTTCCCCATCTGACAACCTTTCAAAGTCTATGCTAAATACTTTATTTTTTTTAAAATTAACTCTTATATTTCTATTGTCTTTAAAACGTAATTCACTTTCTATGCTATCAAAATCTGGAATAATATTTTTAATATAACTATCAATATTTGAGTAAGCGGCAGGATAACGAAGCAACAGACCGGTTAGCCATTCGGCAAAATTTGATGCGTCCCTATTGGGTTGAAGTGTTGACCCAGTCGCCCGACCATTCATAGTAGATGGAATCGGCGATAAAATAATTATTCTTGCCAACCACGATTGAAAAACATAAACAGGATCTTTATCTGATCTCTTTTGTATAATAGGCAACGCAACAAGATGCCAATCTATAGAAAAACTGGCATCACTATATTGGGCATCCTTATAAAGGACAACTTGTGCTTCTTGCCTGGAATATATCTGCTTGCCATCAACTAATAGTTGTTCTGTTGATATACGCGGCTCTTTAAAACTTTCTGGCAATTCTAAAACAAGAACATATTTATATAAGTTCCCGTTTATAACCACTTCTATTTCAAACCTAATAGGAATATCAGTGTTTTCTCTCGTAAAATCACTAGCCTCAATAAGCTCACCAACCCGGCTCACATTCCGCCCTATCCGTTGCAGCACCTCTAAGGCATAAGAGATAGTCGATTTGCCTGAGCCATTTTTACCAATTAAGAGGGCTGAAGGAATTCCTTTTAAAAGAAATTCAAAATTTTCCAAACAACGAAAGTTATGGATGTATAGTCTTTGAATCATAATAAAACACTTCCTTCATAAAAATCGCCCGCAAAAACTCTTTCTAATCCCGCTGCGCCAACGTCCTCTCAAACTGCCCCAACAACTCCACAATCGCCGCATTTTTCATTTTCATCGCAGCTTTATTGACCACCAAACGCGAGCTAATATCCAAAATCAAATCGCGCGGTTCCATATCGTTGGCTTTTAGGGTGTTGCCAGTGTCCACCAAATCGACGATGCAATCGGCCAAACCCACTAAAGGCGCCAATTCCATAGAGCCATAGAGCTTGATGATTTCGGCTTGGATGCCTAAGCCCGCAAAATAGCGTTGGGCAATGTTGACAAACTTGGTCGCGACACGCACGCGCCCGGCAATTGGCGGGGCATTTTTGCGCGTCGCGGTCATCAAACGGCAACGGGCAATGCCGAGGTCTAAGGGTTCGTACAGGCTTTCGGCGCCATGTTCCAGCAGCACATCCTTACCCGCAATGCCCATATCCGCCGCACCGTATTCGACAAAAGTCGGCACGTCGGTGGCGCGGATAATGACCAGTTGCACGTCGTCGCGGGTAGTTTGTAAGATCAGCTTGCGGCAGGTTTTGGGGTCGTCGGTCGGCACAATGCCCGCTTCGGCCAACAGCGGCAGGGCTTCTTCATAAATCCGGCCTTTTGATACAGCAATCGTCAGCATATGCAAACCTTATCGGGGTACGCGGCGTATGGTTGCGCCTAATTGGGCCAGTTTTTCTTCGATGTGGTCGTAGCCACGGTCGATATGGTAAATGCGGTCCACCAAGGTATCCCCTTCGGCGACTAAGGCCGCCACCACCAAGCTGGCTGATGCGCGCAAATCGGTCGCCATCACTGGCGCACCCGTAAGCTTTTTGACACCCGTACAAATGGCGGTATTGGATTCCAATTTAATGTCCGCGCCCATACGTTGCAGTTCTTGGACGTGCATAAAACGGTTTTCAAAAATGGTTTCGGTCACTACGCCCACGCCTTCGGCGATGCAGTTCATGGCAATAAACTGGGCTTGCATGTCGGTAGGGAAAGCTGGATAAGGCGCAGTACGCAACGACACGGCTTTAGGCTTTTTGCCGTGCATGTCCAACTGTATCCAGTCTTCACCTGTGGTGATTTCAGCCCCTGCTTCGGTGAGCTTTTCCAAGACCGCATCTAAAATATCGGGACGGGTGTTTTTAAGTTTGACTTTACCGCCCGTAATTGCGGCGGCAATCAGATACGTGCCGGTTTCGATACGGTCTGGCAAAATATCGTAGTGCAGATTATCCACGCCTAACCGATCCACGCCCTCGATCACCAGCACATCTGTGCCGATCCCGGAAATTTTCGCGCCCATCGCATTTAAAAAATGCGCCAAGTCGGTCACTTCTGGTTCTTTGGCGGCATTTTCCATAATAGTCGTGCCTTCTGCCAACACCGCCGCCATCAGCAAGTTTTCTGTGCCAGTCACGGTGATTTGTTCCAACACTAAGCGGCAGCCTTTTAAGCGTTTGGCTTTGGCATGGATAAAACCGCCTTCGACCGTAATATCGGCACCCATTTTAATCATGCCATTGAGATGGATGTCCACTGGACGCGTGCCTATCGCACAACCGCCAGGCAAGGACACATGCGCCTCACCAAAACGCGCCAACAACGGCCCTAACACCAGTATGGACGCACGCATGGTGCGCACTAGCTCGTAAGGGGCAACAAAACTATTGATGGTGCTGCTATCGACTTCGATATTCATTTTCTCATCGACCACCAAGCGCACGCCCATCCGGCCCAAGAGTTCCATAGTTGTGGTGATGTCGTGCAAATGGGGGATGTTGCCGACACTGACGGGCTTTTCGGATAGCAAGGTGGCTGCCAAAATCGGCAAAGCTGCATTTTTTGCCCCGGAGATACGCAGCTCTCCAGAAAGTTGGGCGCCGCCAGTTATTATTAATTTATCCATAGTTGGGTACTTTAGAGGGTCTCGTTAAAAGACAAGTGGCTGTTATGCGCGCTTGTCGTTTGCGTGGCAAAATGGCTGGTCTTATCGAAGCCGCTGAGTTTGGCCAGATTAAGCAATTGCTCGGGAATGTTTTTAAAGGTCAGTAAAGTCCGGTGATGGCGCGTGTATTTAATCCACTCAATCATCAACGCCAAACCCGCGCTATCGGTATTGGCTACGCGCCCCAAATCTATCGTGACATGTTTGGAAGCCGTTAAGAACGCGACTGTTTTTACGGTTTGGCGGTCTATGGTAGAAAACGTCAAATCGCCATCAATCACAAAACAAGCAGAGCCTTGGTCAATAATACGCAGCTTGCTCACTTTTTTTCTTCCGCCGATTTAAACAAAAATTGGCCTATCGCTTTTTCTAATATGATGGCGGACTGGGTGATTTCAATCTGCCCCTTATCTTTTAAATACTCATCCGCTCCGCCCGGCTCAAGGCTGACGTATTGTTCGCCCAACAAGCCCGCCGTAAAAATGCTTGCGGTCGTGTCTTCGGGCAACGTGTTGTACTTAGTGTTGATGCGCATTTGCACCACCGACTGGTAAGTTTTTGGATCAAAACTGATAGCGCTGACCTTACCAATCTTAACACCCGCCGCCGACACCGGAGACTTAATTTTCAAGCCCCCTGCATTATCAAAACGCGCGGTAATGGTATAGCTATCTTCTTCAATAAAAGAACTTAAATTACTGACTTGCATAGCCAAAAAAAACAAGCCTACGATGCCTGAGGCGACAAAAAGCCCCACCAACGTGTCTTGGGTGTTCGTGTGCTGCATTAATCTTCTCCAAACATAAGGGCGGTCAAGATAAAATCCAAACCTAAAATACTAAACGCCGAATTGACCACCGTGCGGGTCGTAGCCCGACTGACCCCTTCCGACGTGGGGATGGCATCATAGCCTTCAAACAACGCGATCCAAGACGCAATAAAACCAAACACCACGCTTTTAATG
>JABFST010000242.1 GCA_013140465.1 Methylococcaceae bacterium | reverse complement strand
GACCACATTAGCCAATTCCGCACCTGAGAAGCCGGGTGTGCCTCTGGCGATGTCTTTTAAGATA
Source organism: Methylococcaceae bacterium (assembly GCA_013140465.1). Taxonomy (GTDB): domain Bacteria; phylum Pseudomonadota; class Gammaproteobacteria; order Methylococcales; family Methylomonadaceae; genus Methylobacter_C. The sequence continues at coordinate 4,698 of JABFST010000242.1, read as the reverse complement.
ACATCGGCGGCGGCAGGTACTTTTTTGATGTGTACATTCAGGATTTGCTCACGACCACGGACATCAGGCAAGCCCACGTTGACTTGGCGGTCAAAACGGCCTGGACGTAATAAGGCTTTGTCCAGCACGTCGGCACGGTTGGTGGCGGCGATGACGATAACGCCTTCGTTGCCGGTAAATCCGTCCATTTCCACCAATAATTGGTTTAGCGTTTGTTCGCGTTCGTCATTGCCGCCACCCATGCCTGCACCACCACGTTGGCGGCCTACGGCATCGATTTCGTCGATGAAGATAATGCACGGTGCGTGTTCTTTGGCTTGGGCAAACATGTCCCTGACTCTGGACGCGCCGACACCGACAAACATTTCGACAAAATCAGAACCCGAGACGGTAAAGAACTTAACCCCTGCTTCACCTGCTATGGCTCTGGCGATCAAGGTTTTACCTGTGCCTGGAGGGCCCACCATTAAGATGCCGCGTGGGATTTTGCCGCCCAGTTTTTGAAACTTTAACGGGTCGGCTAAAAAATCCACCAATTCGGCAACATCTTCTTTGGCTTCTTCGCAGCCCGCCACGTCAGCAAAGGTTGCGGTCAACTTGTCTTCTTCCAGCAATTTGGCTTTGCTTTTGCCGAAGCTATTACCGCCCATGCCCGCACCTTGGGTTTTACGCATGTAGATGATCCATACCGCAATCAACAACAGCATAGGGAACCAAGAGATAAACATCTGCATAAACAATGACTGTTGCGCAGGGGGTTTGGTCCTGATCTGCACACCTGCACTTAACAAGTCATCTATCAAATGCGGGTCGTTGGGGTTAAACGTTTCGTAGTTCTGACCGTCAGACGTGCGCAACTTAATGGATTGGCCCGTCATTTCGACGCGATCCACGAGTTTGTTCTTAACTTTAGTGATGAATTCGGAATAAGCCAGGGAATCATCTATCGGTGGTGTCATGTTGACGCGGTTGTATATTAAGAATGCACCCGCTAACACAACGCTCCAAAGGAGGGTGTTGAGTATATATTTTTTCATGGTTAAATCTCCTGGCCCTTGGCGGGCCACTAGGTAGCGTTGTGTTGATCTACAGCGGTTGTCAAATGCTTAATTGGGCGCACTTGAGGGGTAACGTCTCATTGCCAGTCATTACATCTTAGTGCGATTAAGCCGCTGAAGCCTGGATGTTGATCTTGCATTTTAATGAGAAATTACAGGGTCTTTTTCTCATCCTACTGTTTTGGTAGGATTTCATAGTATCTATGTTTAGGCGGTTTGTACATTATAAAAAGCTTAATAGCTGTTCACCAAAGTTGCGCCTAATTTTATCGAGTGCCATCACCTGAATCTGCCTTACCCGTTCGCGGGTCAGGTTCAGTTCTTTGCCAATTTCCTGCAAGGTCATTTCGGTGCCGGTATCGACACCAAAGTGGCAGCAAATCACCTGCGCTTCCCTAGGGTTGAGTATTTTTATGGCTTTAGCGATCAGCTCTTCAAGATCCTTGCGCGCTATATTGACAAAAGCATGGGTAAACACTTGCTGCTCCAAATAATCTATCGGGGCGAAAGCGCTTTCCTCGTCATCTTCTGATCCTTCCAGCGACAACGCCGTTTGCGATATGGTCAATACCGAATGGATGTCGTCACGCGACAATTTGGCGGATTCAGCCAGTTCGTTAATAGTCGGCTCTTTACCTGTTTTAGTGATAAATTGATCCCGGGTACGAAACACTTTATTAATAGTGGCGACTTGACCACAAGGTACGCGCACCACCCGTTCGCAACGCGACAAGGCCCTGGAAATGGCTTGCCGTATCCAATATCCCGCATAGGTTGAAAATTGAAAGCCCAAGCGGTAATCAAAACGGTCTACGGCTTTTAACAAGCCTGTCTGCCCTTCTTGCACCAAATCATCAAAATCTAAAAAACTGCCTTTGTATTGGTTAGCGATAAACAACACCAGACGCGAATTGGCACTCGCCAATTTTTGTCTCAGCAGCAGCCATTGGTGTTCTGAATGGACGACCGCTGTAAAGCTTTTGTGCATATCAAAACTGGACAAAAATAAAAATTGTTCATCATAGCCGGACACCTTGCTGAGCCATTGTGATGCCGCCAAGTGGTTGCGGCGGCTCAAGCCCTCCAAACGCCTGACCACCCAATCGGGTTGGCTAGGTGTGGCAGAGGGGTTACACAAGCCCCTCACTTTATAGACATAGACCACTAAATCGCTAAGTTTGGTCAAATCATGAAAAGAATAGGGAAATACTTGCAAAGCCAAGCTGAGGCTTTTTTTATCCTGCTCATAGCCCAAGTCTGAGTTTGCCTTATTGGACAAGGCGTAAAACTGCCGTCTTATATCGCTTAAGGCCGCCGCAAGTTCTGAACCCGTAGCCGATTCGTCATCGGTTTCAGCACTATCGCCTACCTGCTCGTAGGTATTGAGCAACCACAAGGCAGTCGCGGGAAATTGGGACAGCGCATTGATTAAATTATACTTTTCATCATTTAGCAAGCGTGCGGCCTGATTGTTCGCCGACTCCGCATTCACCGTAGGGACATCAGTCTGCGTCACGGTAGTTGGGGTTTCGATAGGAACAGAATCAGCAACAATTCTCATTCCTTGTGGTGATAACTGCATATCTAAATAAGCCATAACACGACATCCTCGCAAATAGAATACTTTAAAGCCCCAAATACCCGACCTTGTGCCTCAGCCCAACTCAAGCATTTAATCTTTGATAATCCAGTAAGACCAAGCTAAATTTCATTCGTTAGCAACACAATAAAATTATTTATCAACGCTTTGTTTACTAATCATTTCACAATAATGTATCAATTCAAATACACCTTGTCAAACTATAGTTTAACAAAACATGAACAAAGCGTGTTAAAAAAGCATGGGGCAACATCGGTAACGGCTTATTCCGCCACTTGCAGAGGACAGGCGGACATTAAAAAAATCCGCAAGACAGGTCTGTTGCCGCCATCTTGACGCACAACACGACTTTTTGAACAGGGCGGCGTTACCGCACTGGTAGCTTGCTAAAAATTATTGAATAATAGGAGACAACAGATCGCCGCCAAAAACCTTCAGACATCTACAGGTAAGCCAGATGACACTCAAAAAAACACCGCTACAAAAAGACAAGCTGGACAAAATCGTTTCCGATGCCAGGCGCAACCAAGAACTGCGCGAACAATCGTATCGCGGGCAAGCCCTTAAGCTATACCCTTGGATTTGTGGGCGTTGTGCGCGGGAATTTACCCACAGCAACCTATCCGAACTCACCGTCCACCATAAAAACCATAATCACGATGACAATCCTGCCGATGGCAGCAACTGGGAATTGTTATGCCTGTATTGCCATGACAACGAGCATTCTCGCTACGAAGAAACCCGTTACGGCAATGCCACCAGCAAAGCCAGTGCCAGCCCCACCGCCACACACAATCCGTTTGCCGACTTAAAAAGCTTATTGGGCGCAAAAAAATAAGCCTACACCCTCGCGCATCATGGCTCAGCCCAAGCTGTCTATGCCTAAATTAGCCAGAGCATCGGCACGCTCATTGCCCGCATTGCCGGAATGGCCTTTTACCCATTGCCAAGTGATGGTGTGCTTGGCAATGGCGGCATCCAAGCGCCGCCAAAGGTCTTCATTTTTAACGGGGGTTTTTGCCGCCGTTTTCCAACCCCGTTTTTTCCAATTGGGCAGCCAATCGGTAATGCCGTTCAGCACATAGCTGGAGTCGCTGTTAAGCTGTACCGCACAGGGCATGGTTAGGGCTTCTAGGGCTTGTATTGCCGCCATCAACTCCATGCGGTTATTGGTGGTCAGTTTTTCGCCGCCATAAAGTTCTTTGTTATTGTGCTTATAACTCAGCGTAACACCCCAGCCGCCAGGGCCAGGATTACCACGGCACGCGCCGTCGGTATATATGATTACAATATCAGTCATGGTTTTGGGCTTGGGCAGAAGAAGTCAGGGTGTTGACCAACACTAAGCGCGGGGCTTCATTTTTTACGGGGGTCAATGGGATGATGTTGTAGCGGCGCTTGATGGCCTTAATGGCATACGCCGTAGACAATAAATTAGGGCCGTAGGCGATCGAGTTGCCTTGTTTAGACTCCACCGTGTCCAGATAAAAATCAGATGACACCGTCACTTCAAAACTCAATAGTTTCAGCCAATCCAAAATTCTTGAACGGGAAATAAAATGCCCACCCCAAGAATCGGCCATTTTTTTGTCCCACAAAAACTGGTAGCGGACCCAAACGCTCCACGGATTAAAATTTAACACCACCAACAAGCCCTCAGGCTTTAATACGCGCTCCACTTCGCGCATCGTCTTAAAGCGGTGGCTATCAAACTCCAACAAGTGCGGCACGATAATCATATCTACGCTATCGCTTTGCAAAGGCAGACAATAGGCTTTGGCGCGGATTTTTCGGCTGCCCCCGCAGCCTAAGCCTTTGGCATCGAGTATGGTGTAATTTTTGTAAAGCGTGCAGTCGATAAAATCATCCTCCCAGCCCAAGCCACCAATTTGCAAAACCGTCTGCTGGCAACTGACCGTCATCGCGCGTTGCAAATAATCGGCTTCTAGTTCCTTTAACAGTTTGCCCCTAGGGGTTTCATACCAGGCAAACAAAAAATTTCGTTTCATCAATCACACTCAACACAACATGACGCTAATG
>JABFST010000481.1 GCA_013140465.1 Methylococcaceae bacterium | reverse complement strand
GTGTAATCGGCTACCAAGATGCCGCCGCTTAACGCCAAGATGGCGGCTAAAAAAATCAGTGCTTTTGATGTCATGGTTTAAGTCCTTGTAAGCTGTTAAGAAAAGTGGCGGCATCTTGGTAGCCGATTACACGGTGGCTGCTGTCTTCGCTGCCATCCGTGCCAAAAAATAAAATCGCGGGCGGGCCGATGAGCTGATAGGCCGCCAGCAAGGCTTTGTCGTCGTCACTGTCTTTGGTGACATCCACCTGCAGGCGCACAAACTGGGCCAAGGCAGTTTTTACTTTAGGGTCAGTGAAGGTATAGGCTTCCATTTCTTTGCAGCTGATGCACCAATCGGCGTAAAAATCCAACATCACGCGTTTGTGTTCACGGCTGGCGGCGGCGACTTTGGCTTCCAATTCGGCTAAATTATGGATACGTTCAAACACCACGCCTTCCGGTTCGGCAGCTATCGCCGCGCCGCCGCCTAAACCGTGCAAAGGCTTAAGCGGGTTGGTGTTGCCTAGGCTAAAGCCGATCAACAATAACAAGCCATACGCCAGCATCATCAGCCCTACGCCTTTCCAGAGCTTATGCCAGCCAGTGCTGTGTTCGGGCAAAGGGTCGATGGCTTTTAGGTAGATGGCCGGCAAAATCAGCAATGCCGCCCACAATAACAGCGTGATTGCGGGTGGTAAGATGCGGCTGAGCATCCACACGGCAACGCCGAGCATAAGCACGCCAAACACGGCTTTGGTGGAATACAGCCAAGTCCCAGCTTTGGGCAATAATTTACCCGCCGATGCACCTAATAATAACAGCGGTACGCCCATGCCCATGCCCATTGCAAACAAGGCACTACCGCCCAGCCAAGCGTTGCCGGATTGACCGATAAAAATTAACGCCCCTGCCAACGGTGCAGCGACACAGGGGCCGACGATCAGCGATGATAAGGCCCCCATAATCGCCGCGCCCCACATCGAGCCATCCCTATGGCGTTCGCTGGAATTGTGCAGCTTGGTTTTGAGCGCATTGGGCAATTCCAATTCATAAAAGCCGAACATAGACAGCGACAACAGCACAAAAATCGCGCTGAACAGGCCAATAATCCACGGTTGTTGGAAGGTCGTCTGTAAGTTGCTGCCAAACAAGGCCGCCAGTACGCCGAACACGGTGTAAGTAATCGCCGAAGCCACCACATAGCTGAGCGATAATAAAAACGCCCGCGCCGTGCTAATCCTATGCCCATGACCGACAATAATGCCGGATAAGATAGGGATCATCGGGAATATGCACGGGGTCATCGACAACAACAAACCAAAGCCAAAAAAGCTCAGCAAAGTCATACCAAAACTATCGTTCTGCAAAGATTGCACGATTTGGTCTTGTTCAGAAACAGCGGGCGCGGGTGGGTTTGCCAGTGGTTTTAAGGCCAAACTTTGCGGCAGTTGCAGATCCAGTTTTTTGCTGATCGGCGGATAGCATACACCCCGGTCAGCACAGCCTTGATAACCCGCTTGTAAGGTGATGGTTTGCGCGTTGGTGCTGGTGCGCAACAACGGCACATCAAAGCTCAGGCTGTTATGGAAGATTTCCACATCGCCAAAGGCTTCGTCGTGTTTGGGCGTGCCGTTGGGGATTTTATAAGGGCCTATTGTCACCCCGGCGGCTTTAAGCAGTTGCAACTGGACTTTTTCGCGGTAAAGATAATAGCCGTCGGCCAGCTCCCAATTGACGTGCAAGGTGTTGGCATCTTTAACCGTGGCAAAAAAGCGGTAAGCCTGCTCGGCGGGCAACAGTTCAGCGGGGGCTTTTAAAGTGGACAGTTTGTTGGTCAGAAACGCCAGCGGATTAGTGGTAACGGCGGCTTCGGCTTGCGGCAGCACCAGGTCTATGGTTTTTTTCTGCGGCGGATAGCACAAGCCCCGATCCGCACACCCTTGATATTGCACATACAGTTGCAGGGTAGTTGCGCCGTTGCTTTTGATAGCGACGGGGATGGTCAGGTTGTTGCGGTAGATGATGACATCACCAAAAATATCGTCGTGTTTGCTGATGCCCGCAGGAAGATCAGGAGCCAAGACCTCTACCGCCTCGGTTTTGGATTTGAACTGCATTTTGTTGCGGTATAAATAATAGCCGTCGGCAACGCTAAAGCTAATCTCCAATTGGGTATTGCTGATGGCCTTGGCCGACATTTTAAAGGCTTGGTCTGGCGGCAAGGGGTCGTCTTGCGCGATTGCGGTCTGGGCAAAAAGCAGGAACAAAGCAAAAATGAGTTGTAAAAAGGGCATGAATCAATCCAATGCAAGTATTCAGGTAAACCGTTTTCTATAGGTACGGGTGTGGTGTAGGCTAGCGGCAATAATTATATAAAAAGGGTATGAGCTTTTATTTGCCACTAATGTTCCGGTGCGGTTTCAATATAGCTGCGCCCAGTGATAAGGTTTTCTGCCCACAGTTAAGGATTCTCAGTAGGCCAGAAACGCGGCCTTTCGCTCAAAGCGGCTATTCTGGCCTACAAAGCCCATTATGTCCAAACTTAAGGACATCCGCGTGGAAAGCCAGAAAATTGAATTTAACCCATTCGACATTATCATAAAAAATGTAGGCGGTGCGCTCTGCCCACACTACAAATCTTGCTCATCAATATGGAACTGGTGCAACATCCGATGCGTTAAAGGGGCAAGCACAATGCCCATAATAGCGATAAAAACCAAGCCGCTAAACAACGCATAGCCTGAGGCAAACAACTTGACACCCGTGGTCAGCAACGGACTCACAGGTCCCATACCCCCTAAAATCATCGACGCTTCCAACACCGCATCCACCCAATCCAAGCCCCCTATCTGGTGGTATCCGACAACGCCTATCGATAACGCAAGCACTATTAGCAGCCCAGCCGACAGCATTGAAACCACCATGCGCCGGACAAAAATCGGCATAGTGGCAAGCTTTTCAAATTTTCGTTCAAACACAAACATCCCCTACCAAATAATAAGCACAAAAGCGGTTAATGCCACACGCGCTACAGTTATCCATTTGCCTGTGCGGCAATGCCTAATCCAGCGGGTAGGGTTAAGGTGTTGACCACTCCTACAGTGATGTTGCCCAAATAACTAAGCCGTTTTTCAATCTCTAGTTTTAAATGGGAGGCTAGCGGCTTGAAGTGTTCAGGTTGATTTAACGCGGTATTTCTTTCTAAAAACAATACGACTAGAATCGGCGTATCTCCGCTTGTAAACAAAGGCGAGGTAAAAGCCAAGCCATCGCCCCCTTGCTTTCTATAAGCGGCAAATAAACCCAATACCGTGTCCGTCACTTTTTTACACACTTCATCGACGAGATACGGACGTGCCGAGACCAGTCTTATTTTGACTAGCTGCTCTGGCGTTAGCTGATTTTTAATTTCATTGACCGCATCATCTTGGGCAGAAAAACGTAAGCGGCTATTGTCGTCAGTAGCAGTCACATATTTAACTTCCACCAACAAAATCCCCGATTGCGATAAGGCGACAAAATCAACCGCTTTTATGCCCTTATTTTTAATCTTTGCATAAAAAGCTTGGTCGTCATATTTGCATACTTGCCAGTTATCGGAAAACTCAAAATCTAATCTGCCTGTTGTGGTTTTTTCTGTAAATAGCGTCGGCATACTCAAGTTACCATTGGCTAAAGACAGCGGCTTGTTCGTGGTCGTATAAGGCCAATTCTTCTTCTAGGGCGACAATGGTTGATAATTGGTTTAGCCGCTCGCCTTGCTCAATTTGCGTGCCTTTTTCTGACCGTACCAAACTCATAAAGGTAGCGGGGACGGTATTTTTAGACTGCCCAATGAGATAATCAAAATATTTCATCAAAAACAAATTATGGGTGGCAATAACAATTTGCACCTTAAATTGACTAAGCTCCACTAAAAACGCCGCCAGTTGCTTGATTAGCCGTGGATTTAAATTCGTTTCCGGTTCGTCCCAAAATAAAATACTGTTTTCTGCCAACGAATCATTGGCGACCAGATACGCCAACATACCTAATTTGCGCCAACCTTCCGCCACCATAAAAATAGTCATTTCGCCTTGCGGGGTTTGCAGATAAAAATGCCCGCCTTTTAAAACAATCTGCCCGCCTATGCACGCTTCTAATTTGTCCAACAGTTGTTGGTTGGGTTCTTTTAATAAGGGATTATCAATGGCTTTGCATAAGTCATAATAGGTTTCATCAAAAGACAAACTGTATTTTTCGTATAAGGTGATAAAGTTCGGAAAAATTGACAACACCTCTTTGGCAGGAAAAAACAGCGGCTTGTTGAGCAAAGGCGCATGGGGTGTGGTGCCATTAACGGTAATATTGTCACGCTTATTTAAATCAAAACTCAGTTGTTGGCTGCTGTTACTTTTATGGTTAACGTAAAAATCTAAGGTAACCCGGTGCTTTTCAGCGGTTAGTAAGGTTTGGCGGTTGCGTAAGGCAATAAGCTCTTCAACCCCGAACACGCCATGCAGTTTGTTGACCAGTAATTCCCGCCATCCCTCTTTGCCACACTGCCCCCAAATACTGGCAACACTGTAGGCCAGCTTTAACACATGGCTTTTCCCGGTCGAATTTTCACCAATAATAATGTTGATACCGGGTGAAAAATTAAACTCTGCTTGCTGGAAAGTAGTGAAATTATCTAAAGTTAATTTTTTTAACATAAAAACACTTTTAAGCTATAGCCGTTGATACCTATAGGGTGGGGCTTTCCAGCCCCACCCTGACGTTAAAATGCTGTAAACATTGTAA
>JABFST010000351.1 GCA_013140465.1 Methylococcaceae bacterium | reverse complement strand
GCCAGCCCCCGCTTTGGGGATGACTGTATCAAGAGCTTGAGCGAACGTCCCAGAAAGCGGACGTGGCAAGGTTTGCCCAACCCCATCCTTACCCTGTTGCGACAAGCCCGGGACATCGGGCTAAGCCGTGTTTAATCAATGGGATAGGGGCTTAAGTTGGCGCGTATGCCCCTAACCCCTCCTGTTTAAGGAGGGGGACTGAATGGCTAAGCCCTGCCACTGTTTGGCCTGAATAACATCGTTATCAGGCTATGCACCTTGCAATGTTTTACCACCGTTTTGTTATCATCCTTGGAGATACTTATGGCTAAATTACCTGTCGAGCATTTACTTAAACCAGGCGATATTCTCATTACCAGCATCCCTAACTTTTTGTACCGCCGCGTGGCTGAAGTCAGTGGCTCGCCCGCCTCGCATGTCGGCATTGCTTTTTATGACCAGAACCAAGGCTGGTTAGTCGCCGAAAGTGCCGTGCCTGTGGTCAAGTACTCGACATTGGCTAATTTTATCGAGCGTTCCGATAACGGTTGGTTGGTCGTGCGGCGATTGCGTACTGGCATCACCGCGCAGCAAACCGAAGCCTTACGCCTAGCTTGCGATGAGCGTATGGGCAAGCTGTACCATCTGGGTTTCCATTATTTGTCTAAACGGCAATTCTGTTCCAAATTCGTCCACGAAGTGTATTTGTCGGCTTTGGGTGTGGAATTGGGCAAATTGGAATCCTTCCAAACCTTGCTGAATAGCAAACCGGATACGCCGCTGTGGTTTTGGCGGCTGTGGTTTTTGGGTAGGATACCGTGGGCGCGGCTGACCGTAACGCCCGCCAGCCAATTACGTTGTGAAAAATTGGAAACTATTTGGGAAAGCGCGGCTTAGGGCTATCAACCGACAGCCCAGACGTGTGTAGACGCATAAGAGACTGTGAAAGTATTTCAAATACTCACAAAAAGGTGTTTATTATTTTCGTAAGCCTTTGTTTTAAGTAGAGACTGGAGTGAAAAAACATGTTTTTTCATTCCGATGAACAAGCTTACCTAAGCATATGGCCCAAAGGTTTGCCATTAGCCTACTTCATAAGGAATACAGACTAAGCTTGGGAGAATATGGATCACACTATAATAACGCGTAGAAGGCTAGGCTTTAATGAGGCACTAAAACACCTTAAAACGCTAGTTTAAGGTAAGATTGGTTGTTACCAGCTTGCGCACTTATAATAAAAATACGAGGAGGACCCGATGATCTTAGAGAAAAAATTTACCGCCCTGCAATTGGCTATCATTAACGATCAGGCCGCACTTTACACTTGCGCTTGCCCTGTGCATATCAGCCTACAAATCACTAATTTGCGCAAATTGTTTGATTACCAAAACATGTGCATAGAAACCGAAACCCCTGGCGAAAACAGTGTGGAACTGCAAGTACACCAACGTATCGCTGAAGTCACCCGACAAGCGCACCAGCTTATGGAACAATGCTTAGATGAAGTGTTGGTACTGGAAGGTTGGGACAGAAGCAAGCTGGAAATGCCCACTAACAGCACCCGCAAACGCATAGAAAACCACTAGTCTAGGCGTTGCCAGCAGCATGGGTATTTACACCCTCTAGCGCAAGGTGTCGTAAAGGTGGATGGGCTTTCACGTCGGCCCATCCATGAAACTTGTGCAGATACTTATGCCCCTTAAGGGATCACAGCCCACAGTTAAGAAAGGTAAACGGCTTTAAATATTGCGGTGTCGGCAATGAAGCCAACATTTTGATTTTGTAAGGTTACACTACGCCAAACGATAGGCAGGACAAGCGTTTGGCGTTTTAACTTGGGCTGAAACCTCTGCACCAAGTCGCTAGCCTTTCTTCATAATCCGGGCTTTTTCGCGTTGCCAATCGCGGTCTTTAGAGGTGGCACGTTTGTCATGCAATTGTTTGCCTTTTGCCAAACCAATTTCCAATTTTGCGCGTCCGGCTTTCCAATACATCGATAATGGTATCAGCGTATAGCCTTTGCGCTCCACCGAGCCAATTAGCTTGTTCAGTTCATGGCGGTTAAGCAAAAGCTTTTTGTGGCGCACGGCTTCGGGGTTGATATGGGTAGATGCCGACAATAACGCCGAGATATGCGCACCGTGCAACCAAGCTTCGCCACGCTTTAACACGACATAGCTTTCTTTAAGCTGCACTCGCCCTGCCCTTAGGCTTTTTACTTCCCAGCCTTCTAATACCAATCCGGCCTCAAAACGTTCTTCTATAAAGTATTCGTGCCGTGCCTGGCGGTTTACGGCAATCGTGGCGTTTTGTTGGCTTTTATTTTTGGACTTTTTCTCGGCCATAAGGGGGGTGCTTGATTTTTAAACTGACGTAAAGGAAGAATTTTGTTATTTTACTCGATATTATTAATAAGGTGAGTTTTTAATAGGCCCTCAACATGACAGACACAAAAACAGCAGTGCATAGTGCATGGTCCTCCCGCTTTGCATTTATTCTGGCGGCGACCGGATCGGCGGTAGGCTTAGGTAATATCTGGAAGTTTCCTTACATTACTGGCGAAAATGGCGGCGGGGCGTTTGTCTTGGTGTATTTGCTGTGCGTGTTGGTGATAGGCATTCCAATCATGATCGCTGAAACCATGCTCGGGCGGCACAGCCAAAAAAATCCCATAGATGCAATGGCTTATTTGACCAAAGAAGCCCAAGCTGACAGCAACTGGCATTATTTGGGCTGGATGGGCGTAATTGCGGGCTTGTTGATTTTGTCTTATTACAGCGTGATTGCGGGCTGGGCGACTGCGTATGTGCTCAAAGCCTTTACTGGCAGCTTTTATGTGGACAATCCGGCGGAGATTAAAACCCTGTTTGATGACTTTGTCGCTAGCCCTGTGCAACTGATTTTTTGGCATACCTTATTTATGCTGGCAACCATGCTGATTGTGGTGCGCGGCGTAAACAACGGCCTTGAAAAAGCCGTGCAGTATTTAATGCCCGTGTTATTTTTTTTAATGCTGTTATTGGTCGGCTATGCCATGACCACAGGCAGCTATTTTCAAGGCTTGCATTTTTTGTTCAGCCCGGATTTCAGCAAGCTGACCGCCAACGCCGTGCTGACTGCGATGGGCCACGCGTTTTTTACCCTCAGTTTGGGTATGGGCGCGATTATGGTCTACGGCTCCTATTTGCCTAAAGACGTGTCGATTGCCAAAACCGCCGTGCTGATTGCAGGTGCGGATACGGTTGTGGCCTTGCTGGCGGGTATTGCGATTTTTCCTATCGTGTTCGCCAATAATTTGCACCCCGATTCCGGCCCGGGGCTAATTTTCCAAACCCTGCCGATTGCTTTTGGCAGCATGTCCGGTGGCTGGTTGGTGGGCATACTGTTTTTTGTCATGCTGGTGGTTGCGGCCTTAACCTCATCAATTTCCTTAATCGAACCAGCGGTAGCGTGGTTGGTGGAAAGCAAAGGCTTTACCCGCGAGCGAGCTTGTGTGTGGTCAGGTTTGGCAACCTGGGCCTTAGGCTTGGGGACGGTGTTGTCATTTAACGCGTGGTCGGAGGTGAAGTTTTTTGAGCGCACCATTTTCCAGTTGTTGGATTATCTGACCGCCAACTTAATGCTACCCATCGGCGGTTTTTGTATCGCCATTTTTGCGGGTTGGATGATGCAGCAAAAACATAGCATCGCCGAATTGGCTATGCCCAACGATTTGAGCTACCAAGTTTGGAAGCTGTTAATCAGCTATGTCGCACCCGCTGCGGTGTTTTTTGTGTTCCTGCATGTGATCGGGGTGCTGTAATGACAGTGGTACAAAAAAGTGCGCTGGTCAAATTTTCGGCCCAACAAATGTTTGATTTGGTCAACAATATCGAAGCTTATCCGCAATTTTTGCCGTGGTGCAGCGGTAGCCGCATCATCAAACGTGAAGACGACATCGTAGAAGCCGAATTGTTGATTGCTAAGGGCGGCTTTAAAAAAGCCTTTTCTACCCGCAACACGATTGATCACGGCGGCAAAATAACGGTCTCATTATTGGACGGGCCGTTTTCGTATTTGGAAGGCGTGTGGAATTTTATGCCGTTGCGCGAGGATGCCAGCAAAATCTCTTTGGATTTGGAGTTTGAAATGTCCGGCAAATTAGCCAGTTTGGCGTTTGGTGCGGTGTTTAACCAAATTTGTAACACGATGGTCAGCTCATTCACCACCCGCGCCAAGCAAGTGTATGGCTGAAGCGCTTATTAACGTAGAAGTCGCCTACGCAACGCCAGAACAACAAGCCATCATCGCCTTGACATTGCCGGATGGCGCGACAGTCGAACACGCCATCCACGCCTCAGGATTGTTGGCGCGTTTTGCCGACATTGATTTGTCGGAACAAAAAGTTGGGGTTTTTGGTGCGGTCTGCGCACTGGATCAGCCGCTTAAAAACGCCGATAGGGTCGAAATTTACCGGCCTTTGCTGTTTGATCCTAAAGAGGCGCGGCGGCAACGGGCGACAAAGAAGTAAGCGTTTGCAATCGGCATTTATAGAGATCGCAGGAACTAAAGCGACATTAAACCCCCTCACCCCAACCCTCTCCCTGAGGGCATAGGTATCTACACAAGTTTGAGCAAGTTATAAAAGCACCGTCATACTGGCATGGATGCCAGACAAATCCGCCGGGAGCGGATATGCATTAACCCGTTAGGGTGCAGGGCAGGATAGCCCTGCATGAATCCAGTCACATGGATGTGAATGTTCACTATCACGGCAATGCTAAATCAAGCACTTACAGCTTACCGTAGCAACCGTCCG
>JABFST010000422.1 GCA_013140465.1 Methylococcaceae bacterium | reverse complement strand
GAGTTGAATGATGCCGAAGACCAAGCGGCACGTTTTCAGCAACAAGTCGCGGAAAAAGACGCGGGTGACGACGAGGCGATGCACTTTGATGCCGATTATATTGTTGCCTTAGAACACGGAATGCCGCCTACCGCAGGGGAAGGCATCGGCATCGACCGTTTGGTGATGTTGTTTACCGACGCGCCTTCTATCCGTGATGTGTTGTTGTTTCCGCACATGCGCCCTAGGGCTTAGCCCACACTGCCGCCGTTGTCAGTAGCCTTTGCTGACAACGGCGGCAGTGCGTTAGAGACCTGCGAGGTTTATAAAACCTCGCAGGTCACCAAACACCAGTATTAGCCATCGACAACCACGGCTCAGCAGGTGCGAGGGGTTCGCCTTTTTGCAAAAACTCAATAGAAATAGCATCGGGTGAACGGATAAAAGCCATGCGCCCATCGCGCGGCGGACGGTTGATTAACACCCCGGCCTCATGCAGTTGCTGGCAGGTTGCATAAATATTGTCCACTTCAAACGCCAAATGACCAAAATTGCGCCCGCCGCCATAGTCTTCGGTATCCCAGTTATAGGTCAACTCTAATAAGGGCGCTTCGGTTTTTAAAGCATCCTCTGCATCTAAAGGCGCATACAAATACACCAAGGTAAAACGGCCTGGCTCGCTGTCATAGCGGTGACTTTCAACCAAGCCCAGTTTGTGGCAATAAAAATCCAGTGATTGTTCTAAATCACGCACGCGGACCATCGTGTGTAAATAACGCATGTTATTGTTCCTCATCAATAAGTGTAAACATTCAGTCCCTGTCCTTAATAAGGAGGGGTTAGGGGAGGTGAATAAGACTTGTTAGCAGGGTTAAGGGCTTGATGCCTAAAACAAGCTACGGTATGGTCGTTGACCATGCCTATCGCCTGCATATAGGCATAACAAATGGTGGCGCCGACAAACTTAAATCCCCTTTTTTTTAGGCTGGTAGACATGGCTACCGCGACGGCACTGGTCGTCGGCACCTCGGCTGCGCTTTGCCAGTGGTTTTGTACGGGCTGGCCTTGCACAAAAGACCAAATATACGCATCAAAACTGCCAAACTCTTGTTGGACTGCCAAAAAGGCTAAGGCATTCAGTCGTGTGGCGTTGATTTTTAGCTTGTTTCGGATAATGCCGGGATTAGCCAGCAACGCGCTGATCTTAGCGTCATCATAACTGGCGATGCGTTGGGCGTCGAAACCGTCAAACGCCGCTTGATAGGCGGCACGTTTTTTTAGCACGGTGGCCCAACTTAAGCCCGCTTGCGCACCTTCAAGTATCAGCATTTCAAACAATAAGCGGTCATCATGCACAGGCACGCCCCATTCCTCATCATGATAGTGTTCTTCTAAGGGGCTGGACAATGCCCACTGGCATTTAATCGGCGTGCTGGTCATACGCGTTACTCTATAGCGGGTGTTAGGCTACCCGCGTCCGCTAGATGGCGGATGTACAAGGCTTCAACCCTATCCCTAGCCCAAGGGGTTTTGCGTAAAAACTTCAAGCTGGATTTGATGCTGGGGTCGTGGGTAAAACAGCGTATGTCTATCAGCTCGCCCAATTCATCCCAGCCGCAATCCGCGACCAATTGGGTCAGCAAGGCTTCTAAGGTGATGCCGTGCAAGTGGTTGTTAGCACTGGCAGACGGCTTTTTCTTATTCGTCTTGTTCGTATTTGCGCCTAAGCGCTTCTTCTCTGGCATCTTTAATCTCCCTCATCACACTATTGACGTCGGCTTGTTTGGTGCTGCCCTTAAACTGTCCGGTCAGAGCCGTATCAGGGCTAAGTTCGCCGCTTTGATATATTTTCCAAATTTCTTTGCCATACTGGGTATTCAGCAATTCGGGTGCAAAGCGCCCAAAATATGCCGCCATATTGTTGACATCGCGCTCCAGCATAGTCGCGGCATTGTTGTTTGCCGCCGCATCAACGGCTTGGGGCAAGTCGATAATAACAGGGCCGTCGGCATCGACCAGCACATTAAATTCCGACAAATCGCCGTGGACGATACCCGCACATAACATGCGCACCACTTCTTTAATCAGCCGCGCATGAAAATCTAAGGCTTCTTCGTGGCTCAGCAACAAATCGTTTAACCTAGGCGCGGCAGCACCTTCGGCATCGGCAACCAATTCCATCAATAACACGCCTTCAACAAAGTTATACGGTTTAGGCACGCGCACCCCTGCCGCCGCCAGCCGATACAAGGCATCCACTTCGGCGTTTTGCCACACGGCTTCTTGTTGTTGGCGACCAAATCGGGTGTTTTTTTCCATCGCACGGGCTTGGCGGCTATTACGCACTTTGCGGCCTTCTTGATATAAGGATTGTTTATGGAATCCGCGTTTGTTGGCTTCTTTATACACTTTTGCGCAACGGATTTCGCCTTCGGACAACACCACATAAACCGCCGCTTCTTTGCCGCTTTTGAGCGGGCGCAGCACTTCATCAACTAAGCCGTCGCGCACGAGAGGCTCAAGACTTTTTGGTGTTTTCATGCGCACACCAGGGCGTTAGCGGGTAATAAAAAGTTAAGTTGTCGCTGGGTCACACGCATGGTCTCGCTCGTTAAGGTGGTCAAAATAAGGTATAGAGTCCGAAGCTGGTAAATCTACATAAATGCCCTCTCCGTCAGGCATAAGTATCTACACAAGTTTTAAAAGCCATAAAAACAATAAATTACACCGTGCATAGCCTCCTCTCCGACAGGGAGAGGGGGATTTAATGTCGCTTTGCGTCCTGCGTTATCTATAAAGTGAATCCGTACGCTCAAGTCCGTGCTGCCAAGAGGGCGACTGCGCCCAATCCAGCCGCACGTCCGCTAGCCAAACACGCGCTGAGCAAATATCCGCCCGTCGGTGCTTCCCAATCCAGCATTTCACCTGCGCAAAATACGCCGGGCAATGCGTGCAGCATTAACTGCGGGCTTAAAGCGGCAAACGGTATGCCGCCAGCAGTGCTGATGGCTTCGGCGATTGGTCGGGTGGCAGCTAGCCTTATCGGCAGGGCTTTAAGGGCTGCCGCCAATTGCTCTGGCTGGTTAAAGTAATCGGCGGGTAACTGTTCTCGGGCAAGTGCGGCTTTTGCACCTGTCAACCCCACCCGTTTGCGCAAATGGTTAGCCAGCGATAACTTGCCGCGTGCCAGTGCGAGTTGGCGGCTTAACTGGGCAACGCTTTGGTCTGGGCATAAATCCAGATGAATCAGTGCTGCGCCTTGAGCCGCAATCGTGTCACGCAAAACCGCCGACAAGCCATAAAGGGCCCCGCCTTCCAAGCCGTGTTGGGTAATCATCAGCTCACCTGCTCGGCTTAAGGCCGCACCGTCCGCTGGGGTAAAAGCCACGCACACCGACTTTAGCGGCTGCCCTGCATAGCGTTCCTGAAAAAATGCACTCCACGCCACTTCAAAACCGCAATTGGCGGGCTTTAGTGGCGCAATAGCCAGCCCTTGTTCTGCCAAAATCTGCACCCATGTGCCAGTAGACCCTAGTTGCGGCCAACTTGCCCCGCCTAAGGCCAAAACAACCGCATCGGCAGCGACTGTATATTCGCCGTTTGGGGCGGCAAAGCGTAAGTGCTTAGTATCGGTATCAGCCCAGCCTGTCCATTGGTGGCGGACATGAAACTTTACGCCAGCCATACGCAAGCGGTGCAACCAAGCCCGCAACAAAGGCGCAGCCTTCATTTCTTTAGGAAACACTTTGCCTGATGAACCCACAAACGTGCTAATGCCCAAGTCGTGTACCCATGCGCGTAAGGCTGAGGGCGTAAACGTATCAAGCAGCGGCTTAAGGTCGGTGCTGTGGACACCATAACGGGACAAAAACTGTCCGTAAGCCTCGGCATGGGTAATATTCAAACCGCCTTTACCCGCCATCAAAAATTTACGCCCTACTGAGGGCATCGCATCATAAACATCAACCTTTAGACCTGCTTGGGACAACACCTCTGCCGCCATTAAGCCCGCAGGGCCTGCGCCGATTACAGCAACGGTTTTAGCGACGCTAACTTGGTTTGGGGACGGGTGGGTATAAATAGCGTAACTCCTAAACTTTATGCGGCGGGATTGATAGTATGCGCCCTGCCCTGCTAACCATAAGCATCAACTTTAGTCATGACGTTTTAGCCGATTTTCACCACAAAGGAGATGCTACTTCGTGCTTATAAGCCTTGATTTGTCGGGTGACGGCTATCGAGACTGTGAACGTATTTCAAATACTCACAAAAAGGTGTTTTTTATTTTCGTAAGCCTTTGTTTTAAGTAGAGACTGAAGTGAAAAAACTTGTTTTTTCACTCCGGTGAGCAAGCTTACGTTAATTCTTTTACAGTCTCAATCGCCTCACCCGTCCTAGACATCATTGTCTGCTTGGTTTGGTTGCCGACACGTCAAGCTCTAAAGTAACTATTCAGAGCGAGTTCTAATAAGTCAAATTTACCGTAGGCTGAGCGAAGTCGAAGCCGGTTTGTTCGCTTCGACTCCGCTCAGCCAACGGCTGTTGTACCCCAGATGCTGAATAGTTACGTTCTAAAACCGTTGCACGCTAGCTGTTATGGCTAAATATTCAGAGCGACTTCTAATAAGTCAAATTTACCGTAGGCTGAGCGGAGTCGAAGCCGGTTTGTTCGCTTCGACTCCGCTCAGCGAACGGCTGTTGTGCCCCAGATGCTGAATAGTTACGTTCTAAAACCGTTGCACGCTAGCTGTTATGGCTAAATATTCAGAGCGACTTCTAATAAGTCAAATTTACCGTAGGCTGAGCGGAGTCGAAGCCGGTTTGTTC
>JABFST010000241.1 GCA_013140465.1 Methylococcaceae bacterium | reverse complement strand
GTCTAAAGACGTGCGTAGCAGTGCCGAAATTTTTGCCCAATTTCCTGAAAGCAACAATACCGTGGAATGGCATATTGCGATGGATGAAGGCGAAAACCATCGTTTTATGGATCAACTCTTGTCTGCCGCTTATTTTGCAGACGGCAATATCACAACGATAGACGGTATGCGCGTGGACTTTGCCCAAGGCTGGGGGTTGGTGCGGGCATCAAATTCAAGCGCCGCCTTGTTTATACGCCTGGAAGCCGACAACAAAGAAACCTTGTTTAGCATCCAAGAGCAATTCAAAACCTTAATGCAGCAAATTAAGCCTGATATTGTTTTGCCGTTTTAGCGATCTCCCCACTGCCCGTCAATGATGGCTGGCGTGGACGGCTTTAGACATTGCCGTGTCGGCGGGAGCACAAGCTCTAAAACCGCTGCACTCTGCTAATCTGTGGGCAGTGGCCGATACCCTACCAACACTTTAACAAACTTTTTTACTATATTGGATAGTCCGAACATGATACAAAAGAGAACAGCCCACCAAATAGCCGATGTGTTGATTGAAGCATTGCCTTATATCCAACGCTTTAAAGGCAAAACTGTGGTGGTTAAGTTTGGCGGCAACGCGATGGTTGATGACGCACTCAAACACAGTTTTGCAAGGGATATTGTGCTGATGAAATTGGTTGGCCTTAACCCTATCGTCGTGCATGGCGGCGGCCCGCAAATCGGCCAGTTGCTGGCTAAGCTAGGCAAAACCACAGGCTTTGTTGACGGTATGCGCATAACCGATAGCGAGACGATGGATGTTGTGGAAATGGTCTTGGGCGGCTTGGTGAACAAAGAAATCGTCAACCTGATTAACCGTCATGGCGGCAAGGCCGTGGGCTTGACAGGCAAAGACGGCGATTTTATCAGGGCCCGAAAAATCCAACTCAAACAATCGTCCCCAGAAGCGCATTTGCCCGAAATCATTGATTTAGGCCATGTGGGTGAAGTCAGCAGCATCGATCCTGCGGTCGTGGACATGTTGGGGCGCAGTGACTTTATCCCTGTCATTGCCCCTATAGGCGTAGGCGAGGACGGGCATTCCTACAATATTAACGCTGATTTGGTCGCGGGCAAGATTGCCGAAGTGTTAAAGGCGGAAAAGTTGATCTTATTGACCAACACAGCGGGTATTTTGGACAAAGAAGGCGGCTTGTTGACAGGCTTGTCGATTAAGGACATCGACGATTTGATTGCCAACGACACCATTACTGGCGGCATGATCCCCAAAACCCGCTGCGCGACTGACGCGCTAAAGGCGGGAGTCCATAGCGTGCATATTATTGACGGTCGCGTTGAACACGCCGTGTTACTGGAGCTGTTTACCGATCAAGGTGTAGGGACTTTGCTGCTCAGGGCGTCGCGCGACAAGGCATCGTTGATATAAGACCTAAACGAAGAGCGGATGTCCTTTACTTTTTGGCTTGAGCATAATTCCCTGCCAGCAAACGAATCACGGCAACGGATGTCCAAAAATAGTTGGTATTCGTTGTCGTCAACAGCAAGTTTTGACAATGACAAGCTGATGTCCGAATCTTTAGGGGGCGGACGGTTCATAATCAGCTTGTCGTTATAGACATCGGCTTCAGTGGTGGAGTGGTAGTTGACAAAAATATGACCAATTTCCCATGCTTTTTTGCATTGGTAGTCATTTTCACAATAAAACAAGCCCAGCTCGTTGGCTTCTTTAATACTGGGGATTTTTGCCCTAGGCGCCAAGTCTTTTGTGGTTTGGGTCAAAAATAAAAAGCGTGCAATATCGGCATCATCCACTTTTTTGGTTTGGGCTTGCTTTTCGAGATGGCGCTTTAACACGGCTTTGGCCTCTTCCAGTTGGCTTTGGCTGGATTTTATGTCCTCCAATAACTTTTTGGGGACAGGCTTGCCATCGCGCTCATAATTAGCAGCTTCTTTTTGTTGGTTGTTCAGCTGTTCGCTGTAACGGGTCAAATTGCCGTCAATCACGTTTTTTTGCTTATTGAGGATGTCGATTTTTGTGCGCACCGACAACAGCATGTCCTCTTTGGAGCGGAACGTGCTTAACAAGGATTTGTCGTGCATTTTTTGGTTGGCAATCAACTTTTCTTGCTGCTTGCGCAGTTCTTGCAAGCGTTTTTCTTGCTCCAGCTGTTCTTTTGTTTTGGCCTTTTCAGTCACTTCCAGCACTTTCCCAGATTTGCTTAACGAGGCGCGGCTATGCTGAGTTTGGTCGGGCGGGATTTGGTCAGAAAAGTAAGTGTCGCCTTTATCATCGACCCAACGGTACAATTTTTTGGCGTAAACGGCTTGGCTGCCGAGCAGACACAATAAGCAGCTGATAAAAAAAGCGGACCTAAACAACGTATGGGTTTGCATGGCTTAGTCAATAAATGCTTTATTAATTGGGGGCTTACCTGTAAGGATAGCAGAAAAAACCGCGTTTGTACGCATCAATTTGGCAACAGTTAAGTTAGCAGGGCCTTTACGCCAGCAAACTAGCCAGTTCGTGCAAAGGCGGCAACAATACCATCTTGACCAGTTGTAAAAACAGCAATGCCGCTAGCGGCGACAAATCCATACCGCCCATATCAGGCACGACTTTACGGCACAAATCCAATAATGGTTCGGTTAAGGTTGCCAAAATGGCGGCTGCGGCATTAAAAGTTCCAGGATTGACCCAGCTCAGTATCGCGCGGGCAAACACCGCAAATACAAACACATTAATCAATAAAGTCACGAGTTGGGTAAAAGACAAAATCACCAAGGCCCCAATACTGATAGACACGCTCTTAAGCAACAAAATGGAAAAGTCGGACACCATCTGCAACACCAGCATCAGCACCAATGAAGACGTGTCGATTTTGCCGATAGACGGCACAAAGCGGCGCAACAGCCTAAGCGGCGGGTGCGTGGCCTTCACCAAAAATTGGGAAATGGGGTTGTAAAAATCCGCACCGCTCCATTGCAGCAAAAAACGCAACAACACCGCCAGCACATACAGCGAAAATAAGGTGTCGATTAAGAAAATAATCGGGTCTATCAAATAAGTGGAAGCCATTAGCGGTTCTCCGTTGGGTGTGACATTTCAATGGAACGGTTTCTCGCTGCGCCTAGGGCTTTGGCAACCAGCTCGGTAAAACCGCCTTGAATAAACGTTTCAATTGCGCGTTGGGTCGTGCCGCCGGGCGAGGTGACGCGTTGGCGCAATTGTTCTGGCGATTCCGCCGACTCCAGCGCAATTTTAGCCGCGCCCAAAGCGGTTTGCTGTACCAACAAGCGTGCAGTTTCGGCATCTAGGCCCATGCTTAAGGCGGTATTTTCCATTGCTTCCATCAGCAAAAAGAAATACGCAGGGCCGCTGCCTGACACCGCCGTCACGGCATCCAGCTCACTTTCTTGCGTTACCCACAATGCAATGCCGACGGCACGCATAATGTTTTCCGCCAAATCGCGTTGTGCGGGGCTGACCTTGGCATTGGCGTGCAAGGCCGTGGCACCGGTCAGCACCAATGCCGGGGTGTTGGGCATACAACGCACTATCGCCGTGTCTGCCCCCAACCAGCCGCTTAAGCTGGCTTGGCTAATGCCCGCCGCAATCGACACGACGAGCGGTTGTTTTTGCTGGATAAGTGCTGCCGCCTGTTGCGCCACCGCCGCTAACACTTGGGGCTTGACCGCCAGCACCACCACGTCCGCTTCGCTAATCGCGTCGTCGTTATTTGCCGTGGTGTTGACGTGTAAGGTGCTGGACAACACCGCCAAGGCATCGGCGTTAATGTCAGACACCCAAATATGCTGTGGGGCATGGCCGCTGGTAATCAGGCCGCTCACCAAACTGGATGCCATATTGCCGCCACCGATAAAAGCAATTTTTTGATTATTCATAAATTTTGGGGTTTGTTTGAGGTTGAGGGTATTTTACCTTATATAAGGGCAGTACCTACAATCACAAGACTTTTCCTATAAAATGCCGAGGCAGCACATCCATCGCCTGACCACCCTAAGCCACCCTGATGATAGAAACCATTTATATAGAAGAGGCCCTGTTGCAACATCCGCGCGTGCTGGCGATTAGCCAACGGTTTCCACACGCACGCACCATTACTTGTAGCCGCTACGGGGAAGTGTTTAATCCAAAAGCACAAAATTTTCGGCTGCAAAAACAACAGCCCGCGCTGATTTTGGCAGAAAAATATCGGCAGTTTGTCTTGCCCGCCCCTGTAGGCTACGGCATAGGCGCACAACACAACTACTATTTTTCGCATATCCTCAATTGCCTTTATGATTGCCGTTACTGCTTTTTGCAGGGCATGTATCCGTCTGCCGATTACGTCTTATTTGTCAATTACGAAGATTTTCAGCAGGAAATCCGGCAATTATGCGCGGCGACACCTACCGAGCCGATACATTTTTTTTCCGGCTATGATGGCGATAGCCTGGCATTAGAACCCGTCACCCACTTTGCCGAACAGTTCTTGCCTGTTTTTGCCGAACTGCCCAATGCCACCTTAGAATTGCGCACTAAAAGCACCCAAATCCGCAGCCTGTTAAACAGCGACCCTATCCCTAACGCCGTCGTCGCGTTTAGCCTAAACCCCGAAGCAATCGCCACCAAAGTCGAAGCCAAAGCCCCCAGCCTACAACGGCGGCTAGATGCCTTAAGCAAAGTACAGGCGCATGGCTGGCACATCGGGCTGCGTTTTGACCCGCTCATCTACCAACATGACTACCAACAACACTACCAACACCTGTTCGCACAAGTGTTTGCCCGCATTAACCCTAGCCAACTGCACTCGGTCAGCTTGGGCG
>JABFST010000312.1 GCA_013140465.1 Methylococcaceae bacterium | reverse complement strand
TAGCTGAACTGATGGCGGCAGAAGCCAAAATAGGCTTGGCAGAACGTTTGCACATCTATCCGGCGGTCGGCAATGGCACCGATGAAGAAAACCGCCAACTTTATTACGACCGTTTGGACATCGAACTCAAAGTCATCAACGACATGGGCTTTCCCGGTTATTTTATGATCGTGGCGGATTTTATCCAGTGGGCCAAAAACCAGCTCATCCCAGTCGGCCCGGGACGGGGTTCAGGGGCGGGTTCATTAGTCGCGTATGCGCTAAAAATCACCGACTTGGATCCTATCGAATTCGACTTGCTGTTCGAGCGGTTTTTAAACCCCGAACGGGTGTCCATGCCCGACTTTGACATCGATTTCTGCATGGACAGGCGCGACGAGGTGATTGATTACGTTGCCCAACACTACGGACGCGATCACGTCGCCCAAATCATCACCTATGGTTCGATGGCAGCCAAAGCGGTCATCCGCGATGTCGGGCGGGTATTGGGGTTTGCTTACGGATTTGTCGATAGGCTGGCTAAGCTCATCCCGTTTGAAATAGGCATGACCTTAACTAAAGCCCTGCAAGACAGCCCCGACTTAAAACAACTCTACGACACCGAAGAAGAAGTCAGAAGCCTGATCGACATGGCCCTGGCACTGGAAGGCACGGCACGCAACGCGGGCAAACACGCAGGTGGTGTGGTGATTTCACCGACCAAGCTCACCGACTTTACGCCGCTGTACTGCGAACAAGGCGGCGGCAATTTGGTCACGCAATTTGATAAAGACGATGTCGAAGCCGTCGGTTTGGTCAAATTCGACTTCTTAGGGCTGCGCACACTCACCATCATCGATTGGGCCTTGCAAGACATCAACCACCGCGCCCGCAGCCTAGGCAAACCCTTGGTGGACATCACCACCATCCCGCGCGACGACTTGCCGTCTTACGAATTGCTGAAAAAAGGCAACACCACAGCGGTTTTCCAGTTGGAATCACGCGGCATGAAAGAGCTGATAAAAAAGCTCAAACCCGATTGTTTTGACGACATTATCGCCTTAGTGGCCTTGTTCCGCCCCGGCCCGTTAGAATCGGGCATGGTTGACGATTACATCAACGTCAAACACGGTGCCAAAGCCGAATACGCCCACGCCCTGCTAGAACCCATCCTAAAACCCACCAACGGGGTTATTTTGTATCAGGAACAAGTGATGCAAATTGCTAGGGAAATGGCTTTGTATACTTTGGGGGGGGCGGATATGCTTCGGAGGGCCATGGGAAAAAAGAAGCCCGAAGAAATGGCGAAAGAGCGCGACAAGTTCTTGTCCGGCTCACTCGAAAACCAAGTGGATGCGGACATTGCCAATTATGTCTTTAACCTGATGGAAAAATTTGCTGGCTATGGTTTCAACAAATCGCATTCTGCCGCCTACGCGCTGGTCGCTTACCAAACCGCGTGGCTAAAGGCGCATTACCCGTCGGCCTTTATGGCGGCGGTGTTGTCGTCGGATATGGATAACACCGACAAAGTGGTGATTTTGATTGAAGAATGCCGACAAATGAAATTGACGGTCTTACCGCCCCGCATCAATAGCTCCAGCTACCGTTTTACCGTCAACGACCGTGATGAAATCGTCTACGGATTGGGTGCGGTCAAAGGCGTAGGTCAAGCGGCGATTGAAGACATGCTTAAAGAACGCGGCGACAATGGCTTATACACAGGGCTATACGATTTATGCAAACGCGTGGACTTACGCAAGTTTAACCGCCGCGTGCTAGAAGCCTTAATCAAAGCCGGGGCTTTTGACGAGTTTAGCGACAACCGCGCCAGCCATTTGGCGGAATTGCCCACAGCCTTGCGCGTTGCCGAACAACACGGCAAAACCGCCCAAACCGGGCAAAACGACTTGTTTGGCCTCAGTGCCGATAACCAACAGGACGATGCTAACGAAGCCTATACCCAGCAAGTCATGCCGTGGACTGACAACGAACGCTTGGCAGCGGAAAAACTCACTTTAGGCTTGTACCTGACAGGCCATCCTATCGACCAATACGAACCGGAACTGAAAAACTTTACCCACGGCAAAATCGCCAACTTGCAAGCAGGGCGCGGCACGGCAGACGTGCGCGTGGCGGGTTTAATCGTAGAACTGCGCACGCGCCAAGCCAAAAATGGCAAAACGATGGGCTTTGCCACCTTGGACGACAAATCAGGAAGATTAGAGTGCGCCGCCTTTGGCGATGTCTACGACCGCTACCGCGACTTGTTTTCGCGCGACAGCGTGTTGGTGATAGAAGGCGGTTTGGCGATCGACAATTTTTCCGGGCAATTGCGCCTGACCGTCGAAAAAGTCTACGACATCGAACAAGCCCGCGAAAGCTTTGCCCGTAGCCTTAAAGTGGTTTGGGATACGCGGGTGAAAACCATCAGCCTAGACCAGCTAAAAACCGCACTCAGCCCTGCTACAGGCGGGCAATGTTTAGTCAGCATCGACTACAGTTCGGCAGTGGCGCGCGCCAATTTGCAATTGGGCGATGCGTGGCGGGTAAGCCCTAGCGAAGAGCTGTTGGCGCGGCTCAGGGCCGTGTTTGGTATCACGGCAGTGGCGATGCACTACAAATAAGTCCCCAATGTTTCTTATCATTCCATCCAAGCCCAAGAATTAGGCTTGCCTTAGTCGGTCAAAATAGCAAGGCTTAATATAATGCCGCAAGTTGAAGATGGCGTTCCCATTTAAGTGCATTCCCTAGTCTGATCGTTTATTGGGTACACTATCGCAAGCTTGCATAAACTCACCCAAGCTTACGCGCTGATACTTTGTAAAATCAACGACGCTGACCCCATTGATTTCAAAGATCAGCGGGCGGGCGTAGCGTTAGCGAAGCTCCGCTGGAGCGTTGATTTAGGCATAGGTGACAGCATAATATGTTTCGTTATTGCGCCTTACGCTGCTTGTTTCGTAGAAATATGAGGACGGCGAGCAGGTAAACCGTACAACATCCCTTCGACACTTATATCTTCGTCTAAATCCGACCAATGGATACCTTGACCATCGCCGATAATTTCAAAGTTTTGCCGTTGTTTTTCAGTAGCTTCCGATAATCGCCACGACCAGATTAAAGGGACGCTTACTGTGCGCCCATCTATCAGATGGGCGATAATTTCATCCTCAGTAATTTGAATTGCCAGTAATCGAGGTTCTACTACATTATAAGCAGTGTTCATGCCAAGCCTCCACAATTTCAGGTAAGTGATTTTTGATAAGTTTTTGGATAACGCTGAGTTCCTTTGGAGAAAAACCGCAGTTTTTTCCAAGACAAAGTGGTTCAAGCCAAAATTTACAGATTAGTTTATCGCGTTGTACATGGACATGTTTCGGTTCTCCGCAATCGAAGCTGTAAAAAAACAATCGGTAAGGCCCTGGAATATTTTTGATACTTGGCATAATTACTATCACCCCCGTCTTTAAATTTAACTCCAGCTTATTGTATTACGGATTACACCTTATCGGCGAATTCGCCTTACTGGTTAATTACATTGCAGGAATAAAGCATGGTTTAGACATATCTTGAATCTTAATACCAGGGAATTGTTTCTTGTATAAATTAACTTCTACATTCCGTTGGCGCAACTCACTTACCACTATCTCTGTAAGCATTTTTTCTCCGAATTTCAACTTTATGTTGTCTAACGCAAAGTTCAGCGGTGAGCGAAGCGATTCCGCTGGAGCGTTGAGTTAGGCGCGGGAAGAACAGTAGGCGGTGAGACAAATGGATGCCCATCTGCTATACGTTCAGATTCGGATTTTTTCAAATCTTCGTAAATTGCGCGGAGGTTATAATTAAACCTAGCAGCATGCGCTTCTCTAATAGCACGGACTTCATCAACAATTTCATCTTTCATCATTTTCGTCACCTAAAAGTTCTTCTGGTGTACAAATAAAGGGTAGGAACAAGCATTTTTGCTCTAAAAATTCCGCAATTCCTCTTTGTATTTCAGGATTGGCAATATGTCGGCAATTCCAAGTAAGCAAATAATCCACACCATAAACTGTAGCAATTGCAATATGTAAGGCGTCCTCAGCCGCTTTGGATGGAACAATCCCTTCCTCTACCAATGCTGAAGCAATGTTGAGGGCATTCTCGTCAATCATAAGCAAAGGCAGGTCTGCCAGCACCATCAATCTTCTTTGAGCAGCCTCAGAATCACCTGCGGCGCATTCTCTCTTAAAACAGACTCTGATATGTATAACTCATAGTCACCACGAGTTTCCCACCAAGCCTGAGTAATTTGCTGATGAGCAGCACCAAGAATAGTTTTGCTTGGGCGAGCCGTTAAGTAACTAATGACAGAGGTCTCTAAATAAATTTTTCGTTTCATTCAAGTAGGCTATATTTAAGCAAGTTTATCTCGTTCCCAAGCTCTGTTTGGGAACGAGATACGCTTCTCTGACCCCAATTATTTAAATTTACTCTGACCCCAGTTATTTGACCCCAGTTATTTCTCTGACCCCAGTTATTTTGATGATTTATAGGTATTGAAACGACTAACGTTAAGCAGACACCTTTTTAGGTGTTGTTAAATACACCGGAATGTGTGTATAACAAAAGCACAAAACCGGATTTTTCATGGTACTCATTCCAAAAATTTTTTGTTAAGTGAGTTGCAAAAAATTAGCATGTGTTTTTCTCTGCCTGCTTACAGGGAATACGGAATTAAAATAAGGATTGCCATACAAATAACTGGAATAACTGGGGTCAGAGTAAACTTAAAATAACTGGGGTCAGAGTAAACTTATATAAATAACTGCGGTCAGAGTAAACTTATATAAATAACTGGG
>JABFST010000335.1 GCA_013140465.1 Methylococcaceae bacterium | reverse complement strand
GTTTTAAACCCACCAAGCCGTTTTTAAAAAACGCGGTCATGGCGGTGACGGCCGCTTCGTCGTTTTGGGTAGCGGAGGGGGTGTTGCCGGTGTCGGCGCGGTAAAAACGGCTTTTAAAGGTGACTGTTGCGCTGTTTGGGCCGTCGCCAGCGGTGACTTGCAGGTTGGTGGTGTAGGAACTGACAGGCAGTGCCTTAACGTTTTCGGTTTTTAAGCGGTAATTGTATTCGTGGTCTTTGTCGCTGTAGTAATCGAGCATTTCCACTAAGTCGCCGCCTTGTAGGGTGATAGTCCTGATGCCGTCCGAGGCGTTTTTGCCATCGCCTGTGCTGGCTTTAACATCGGGATGCCATGTGGAGATGGCATCAAATTGTTTGATGGCATCCCAGACTTGTTCAACAGGGGCGTTGATGGTGATGCTGTCTAAGCCTTTTTGGGGAGTGGGGCCGTGCGCCCATGTCAAGCAGGGTGCGATTAGGAAACTTAATAATATGAGGGTTAAGCGGTTCATCTGAGTCATGCCTGTAATTAAACAGATATTATTGATAAATATGGCGTGATGCGATTGGGTATATTTCCTGAAAAGTGGTGGAAAAATTCGTTTTGTGGGTTGGTGGGGCTTTGCTGCTAGTGTGCAAAATTGGCTTGATATAGCGAAGGCAGGATAAATCCCCCTCTCCCCAGCCCTCTCCCTGTGGGAGAGGGGGCTATTCTGGCGGCTTTCAAGCTTCCGAAGGTGTTTTGTTCCTCTCCCTGTGGGAGCATAAGTATCTACACAATTCATTAGCCCGTCATTCCGGCATGGATGCCGGAACCCAGTGCCACGGACGGTCGCTTCAGTAGTCCGTAAGTGCTTGATTTAGCAATGCCGTCATATTGAATATTCACATCCGTGTGACTGGATACTGGCATCCATGCCAGTATGACGGTGCTTTTATAACTTGCTCAAACTTGTGTAGATACCTATGGTGGGAGAGGGGGCTTTGCACTGAGTAATTTATTGTTTTTATGGCTTTTAAAACTTGTGTAGAAACCCGTACCCTGAGGGAGAGGGATTTTATGTGGATTTATCAGCTTAGGACTCTATAACACTGTGAGGGTGTTAAGCCGCCTGTAGTCAAACTAGGTGTTGTTTCGCCTAGCCCTTATTTACGCGATAATGGGCATCATCTCTGTTGTACCCACCCCATAAACTTTTTAGGATTGACTTTTATGCCGACTATTCTTGCCCGACAACCCCGCGATTTAACTGTCGCTTGGGCCCAGCGCGTGGTGGCGCGGCATCATGCTGATATTGTTGTCGATAAGGTGGAGGTGGTGGCTGTGGATGTGGGGACGACCACGCGGGTGCGCGTTAAAGTGGTGCATACTGATCCACAGCGTTTGCCCGAGGAGTGGTTTGTAAAGCTGCCGTCTTTGGCGTGGCAAGCGCGGTTAATTACGGCTTTGCCGAGGTTGTTGCATACCGAGGTGCGTTTTTATAATGAAGTCGCGCAGTCGGTGGCGGTGTCTATGCCGCCGTTGTTGGCGGCGGAAAGCCGTTTTGGCAAAGGGGCGACTTTGGTGTTGGCGGATTTGTCGGCGACTGGCGCAAGTTTGGGGCAGCCGCGCGATGCCTTAAGTTTTGCCCAAGCGGCGGAGGTGGTTGGGCAGTTGGCGGGTTTTCATGCGCGGTTTTGGGGGAGTGATACTTTATATAAACATTATGGCTGGTTGGCGGGGCCGGTGCGGCGGTTGGAAGATTTTTTGGGTTCGGCATTGGCAGTGCCGTTAATGAAACGTGGCTTGTCCCAAGCCGGGGCGTTAGTGCCAACGAGTTTGCACGCGGGGGCTTTGCATTATGCGCGGCAGCGCAAACAGGCGATGCGTTTTTTAAACGCTGCGCCGCATACTTTGGTGCATCATGATTGCCATCCGGGCAATTTGTTTTGGCATCAGTCGCAGCCGGGATTTTTGGATTGGCAGTTAATCCGCTTGGGCGAGGGCATCAGTGATATTGCTTATTTGTTGGCGACGGCGTTGCTGCCCGAAACGCGGCGTGCGCACGAGGCCGAGTTGTTGGCTCTTTATGTAGACGGCCTTACCGGGCAAGGGGTTAAGGGTTTGGATGCGGCTGCATTGCACCAGCGTTACCGTGCGCATTTGGCGTATCCGTTTGAGGCGATGGTGGTCACACTCGCGATAGGCGGGATGATGAATTTGGACTGTAACCGCGAGCTGATACGGCGGACTGCTTTGGCTGTTGCGGATCATGAGGCGTTTTCGGCGTTGCCTATTTAGGGACACTGCCTATCTTTAAGCCAGAGGTCTCTAAACAACCCATAAAGAGCCTTCTCTCTCAGGTAGAAGGTTAGGATGAGGGGATTTAACGTGTGCTTTAGATACCCCTCTCCCCAACCCTCTCCCTGTGGAGGGTGTCGTAAAAGGTCGGTTGTTCACCATGTAATGAAGCATAACATTCTGATTTTGTTGGGTTACGCTTCGCTAACCCAACCTACATACAGGCTTTTACGACACCCTCCTGTGGGAGAGGGGGCTATGCTCAGCCTTGTAGGCCGGAATAAGCCGCTTTGAGCGTAAGCGAAAAGTGGTGTTTCCGGCAAATCGTGGGCGCGGTGTGCCGGAAACGGCTGTTTTCACTGGCGTTCAAACAGCCTTATTCCGGCCTACAAGGCTGCCCACGGTTATGCGGAGTGCAACGGCTTTAGACGTTGCTGACACGGCAACGTCTAAAGCCGTTGCACTCCAGCTCTTTTTTCTTAACTGTGGGCACGCACATCCTTGTGCTTGGTGCAGATTATTTGCAAACGCGGGTGATAAATTCTTTGCCATCGACGTTTTTTGAGGCCAATTTTGCTGCAACGCCAGTATCGGCGAAGTCGGTAAACAGGCCGTCTAATCCTAAATCATAATAATAAGTCATTTCTTTTTTAGGGTCGCTAAAGCCGTAACCGCTGGCATCGTTACGGAATGTCCACGAGTGTACCATCAGGCCCCGATTGTGGGCTTTCTCTACAACCCCGGTGCTGCCGTCTATGCGGCGGTCGTTGATGGTGATTTTATTGTCGCCGTTGCGGTCGATGCCATCATTGACGGTTTTGACCAAATAGGGTTTCCAAGGGCCTATGCCGTCGGCATAAGTTTTTACAAAATCCAAGCCCTCGGCAGTCAGCAAATCGGCAAACGTGCGGGGATCTTTGGCAACAACAAAATCGTAGGGTTGGCGGTAAGGGGCAACCAAAGACATAGAGCCGTCGGCGTTGACATCATCGGCATCAACCAGTTGGATGAGTTTCAGTTTGGTTTTGCGGCTGAGGTATTGCAGGTTGGCGACTTCAAACGATTGGATAAAAACCGGGGCGCATTCGGTGTTGCCGTAAGCGGCGTGTAGGGTGCTGAGCAGTTTGTTTTCAAAGCCGTTGGCACCAAACAGTGAGCGGTTACGCGCGTCAGTCAGGCTAGCGTGGTAGGTAGAGTGTTTTATTTCAGGATAGATGCCGATAGTGCGGCCTGTTTTGGCGCTTTGCTTTTTGGCAAGGGCGATGACTTCATTGATAGTGGGGATTTTGTACAGGCCGTTATATTGCGGGTCGCGGCTGGCACTGGCTTGTACTGCGCGTAAGGTTTTGATTTCTGCCAAGGTAAAATCGCTGGCAAACCAGTCGTTGACTTCTACGCCGTCAACCATGCGTTTAGTTTTGCGGCTGGCAAATTCGGGGTGGTTGGCGACGTCGGTCGTGCCGCCTATCATGGGTTCATGGCGGGCTATCATTTTGCCGTCTTTGGTCAGCACTAAGTCGGGTTCTATGTAATCCACGCCCATTTCTATGGCGAGGGTATAGCCTTCTAGGGTATGTTCTGGGCGGTAGCCGGGTGCGCCGCGATGGCCAATAATGATCGGCGATTTAAAGGTATAGGTTTTTGCTTCTGCGTATGTGTGCAAGCTTAAGGCGGCTATCGCAACAGTTACTATGAGTGCGGTTTTGGGTAATGATTTGGGCATGGTGCAGGATCCTCTAAAGCGGGTCAGGTAGGTGTCAGTGGTGGGTGTGGTCAAAATAACCGTCACCATTAGGCAATGTGTTGATTAATGCTATAAAAATTATAGATTTAATAATTGACAGCCTGATTACAGGACAACCGATGACGGCAGTGTGTGGTGTGCAGCCATGCCTGTTGGCGGGTGCGCGAACCTTGTTAGGCCACTTTATAACTTGACAAGCTATTGGTTTTGGGTCGATAAAACTCAAAACAATTCTTTGGTTATGCTTATAATAGAATCCTTTTTTTGTGTGTAATGGCAGTTAAATTAATGGCAGATTTTATTCCCGGACAACGCTGGATTAGCAATACCGAGTCAGAACTTGGTTTAGGTCTTATTCTTGAAGTAAGTTTTAAACGCGTCACCGTGCTGTTTTTGGCCAGCGATGAGCGGCGCATGTATGCCAGCGACAATGCACCTTTGACCCGCGTCAGTTTTACGGCGGGTGACATTATCGAGTCAATCGATGAAGAAAAGCTGACCGTGACGCGGTTAATTGAAGAGGGTGGCTTAATCACTTATGTGTGCCGTAACAAAAGTGGGCAGGAAGTGCTGCTGGAAGAAATTGAGCTTAACCATCATATCCAGTTTAACAAGCCGCAAGACCGTTTGTTTACGGGCCAGATTGACCCTAGCCCGTGGTTTTTGTTGCGCTACCAAACGTGGCTTAGGCTGCAACAACTGCAACAATCGCCTGTTAAGGGCTTGTTGGGCGGCAGGACTTCGCTGATACCGCACCAGCTTTATATTGCCCATGAATCGGCTAACCGTTCTGCGCCGCGCATTATGTTGGCGGATGAGGTGGGTTTGGG